>NZ_JAEQCI010000020.1:51989-158821 GCF_020738565.1 Microcoleus sp. PH2017_12_PCY_D_A
GACTGATACCAATTCAGTATGAAGCTCCACGACCTGGTTCGCCTCAAATCCTTTCCGGTAAAGGATCTATTCCATGCAGCGGAGAAAGAAAAATGGTATTAGTATGGTGTGTCGCCATTGATAGTGCTGTCCCCGCTCGCGAGTGCCATCCTCCCAAGTGGCGTAAACCCTTAAAAAAAACCGACACTGACAACAGATTTAAAATTGTCAGTATCGGGTACAAAATCAACAAATTACCAACAAAAATTTAGGACTTTTTGCCAAAAACTTGTTCTTTCAAAGCTTGAATTTCTTGACCTAATTGTTGGCGGTTGGAAGAGCGCAACAAATAGCGGTAGACAAACCACGCGGTGTATCCGATACCAATTAGCTCGAATGTAGGTGCTAGCAGGGGAATGTCGTTGAGTTCGTCTACTACGCCCAAAAGCACTTTCAAAGAAACAATCGACGCTAAAATGACACCGACAACTGTCAGGGGACTTTTGTACTGCTCGTAAAAGCTGCCGATGTAAGCAGGAAACTCCGACAAAATTGAAATAATTTGTTCTTTGATCTGCTGTGTCTGATTTGGTGGTTCTTCGGTAATGATGACTTTTGTGCTACCGATCGAACTGTCTGCTTCATCCCCTGCAGGAATTTCGGTGATGATAACGGTTGTTTCTGGTTCGTTTGATGAAGTCATTTCTCCACTCGCAATAGTTTTTTGCTGGTTGGCGGCAGGTATTTCAACTGCTGCTGCGGCTGTTTCAACTGCCGAAATATCGACTGCTGAAACCTCCGTTCCGACTGTTGAAACAGCCGGTGTTTCGACTGCTGTAACTTCCGCGGCTGGTTCAAGAGTCGGCGTTTCGACTGCTGTAACTTCCGCTGCTGTTTCAATAGTCGGTGTTTCGACTGCTGTAACTTCCGCTGCTGTTTCAATAGTCGGCGTTTCGACTGCTAAAACCTCTGCTGCTGGTGTTTCAATAGTCGGTGTTTCGACTGCGGAAACCTCTGCTGCTGGTGTTTCAACAGTCGGTGTTTCGACTGTTGAAACCTCGACTGCTGGCTGTTCGAGCGCGGGAGTTTCGGCGGGAGTTTCGGCTTTGGGTTGTTCTGGGGTAGGAGTTTGGGCCGCGACACCAACTGCCGGCAAATTCAAGTTGCTAATGGCATCAAGCAAGCGGGTTTTAGCCGTCCCCCGCTGGTGAAGGATTACCCAAGATTCTATCAGGTCGGGGCCGTGCATTGCACCTGTCAGAGCGGCTCTGAGCGATCGCATAATCAGCCCTTTGTTAAGATTTTTCTCTTTACTGAGCTTTTTAGTGATTTTCTGAGCTTCTGCTGCTATTAGGGTGGGATGACTTTCCAGAGCTTCTAGAACTGCTTGTAAAGCCAGTGCAGCGCCTGATTGCTGCAACTGTGCGAGTGCTTCTTCTTCGTATTCCAAATTTGGCAAGAAGAACAACTTGCACATACCGACAGCATCGGTTAAGCGAACGAGACTCGGGCCGATTAAAGCAGCTATTTGTTCGAGCCAAGGGCGATCGGCCTTAGAATCAAACTCATAACCGGCTTTCTGCCAATAAGGTATCAGCAAATCTGTCAATTGCGGCACAGGCATCTTGTGCAGGTATTGACCGTTGAGCCAATTGAGTTTATCCCAATCAAATTTTGCACCGGCTTTGTTGACTCGATCGAATGTAAATACTGCCGCAGCTTCGGACAATGTAAATATTTCTTGCGTTGAATCCGGCGCAGTCCAACCCAGCAAAGTCATGTAATTGACTAAAGCTTCGGGGACGTAACCCATATCTTTGAAGTCAGAAATCGAGGTAACGCCGTCGCGTTTAGAAAGCTTTTGCCCTTGCGCGTTCAAAATCAGCGGCGTGTGGGCAAATTCTGGGATTGTCGCGCCCAAAGCTTCGTAAAGCAATATTTGTTTCGGAGTATTGCCGATGTGATCTTCACCGCGGATGACGTGGGTGATGCCCATGTCGATGTCATCGACAACTACGGCGAGGTTGTAGAGGGGTTGGCCGATGGCGCCGCCGCTGGATGCCCGGGCGATTACCATGTCGCCGCCGAGGTCGCTACCTTTCCAGGTTACGGTGTCGCGCACTGTGTCTTTCCAGGATATGGTGCGATCGTCCTCAATGATAAACCGAATCACAGCTTGCCGCCCTTCAGCTTCAAAAGCTGCGCGCTCTTCAGGAGTCAGGTTGCGGTGGCGGTTGTCGTAGCGGGGGGCTTGTTTGTTGGCTTTTTGTGCTTCCCGCATCTCGTCGAGTTCTTCCGAGGAGGTGTAGCAGCGGTAAGCGAGTCCTTTGTCTACAAGGGTTTGGACTGCTTGGCGGTAGATTTCTAGGCGCTGCGATTGAAAACTCGGGCCTTCATCCCAGTTCATCCCCAGCCAGGTTAGTCCTTCGAGGATGTTGTCGGTGTATTCGCTTTTAGAACGTTCTACGTCTGTGTCTTCTACCCGCAGGATGAATGTTCCGCCTTGGTTGCGGGCAAACAGCCAGTTAAATACGGCGGTTCTGGCGGTACCGATGTGGAGGTTTCCGGTGGGACTGGGGGCTAGACGGACTCTGGCGTTCATGTAGATTTTTGCTTTGAGATTGAGGGCAATTTGCTGGTTGGGGGAATAGCTGATGTTTAAGACTTCAAATTTTATTATATTTTGTTGCCGGCTTAAAAGTTGTGCTTGGCAGTTGGTTTGCCTGGAATTAGGGGATAATGCGCCATTGAGCGATCGGGCGAAAGTCTCGGGCAACTCAGCAGACTGCATCTTGACGATATTAGCATTGTCGGCACCCAAGACTGGATTGACCTTTGGGCCTATTTTTTAAAGCACCAATAACTGCGGCCCGGATGGGGTCGGCGCGCCCGATAATTATTAATTCTTGTAAAATGTTTGTGTGCGATCGCTCTTAAAATAAGTTTCCCTATGTCTGCGACTAAAACTGAGTTTCCCGAATCTGTTGAAATTAAGCCATCTTGGCAGATTGAACTGCTGTACGACGGTGAATGTCCCCTGTGCGTGCGGGAGGTCAATTTCTTGAAAAAACGGGACGCGGGCCGAGGTTTGGTCTCGTTTGTGGATATTGCGGAGGATGGCTACAACCCGCAAGCCCACGGCGGAATCGACTACGAAACGGCGATGGGCCGGATTCACGCGGTGTTACCTGACGGTACGACGGTGAAAAATGTGGAGGTTTTTCGCCGGATTTATGAGATTTTGGGAATGGGCTGGATTTATGCAGTTACTAAATTGCCGGTGATTGGGGCGATCGCGAATTGGCTGTACGGAATTTGGGCCGATTGGCGGCTGAGGTTGACGGGAAGGCCGGACTTAGCAAGTATTATGGGCGATCGAACTGCGCGGATCGAGTGCGAAACTGAAGGCCGCTGTCGGGCAAAGTTGGAATAGAGTTAAATTGAGTTAAGTGCGATCGGTCTATCAGAAGATGCCAGCAGAAACAGACTGCAACTAACATTAAAGATGGACTACTATTAAAGGTCAAAAAAAATGCAAGATGCAGGCTATACAGTCTTCATGGGCTTCGGTGGTCTCTGGATACTTATGGGAATTGCTGCTGTGATTTTCCTGTTCAAATCGGACGGTCAAAAACTTAGGTTTGGCAAATGGGGACTGCTAGTGGCTATTCCGATCCTAGTGCCGATCGCCCTGGTTTTGACATATCAGATATTCCGACCGTTTATTATCCCACACCTTTGAGTCGATCGTCCGTGGGAGAAAGGAATTAGTTAAATTAAGTTAAGTATTATTCATTTTCGGGCGATCGCAACTGCTCCCTCACCCATACTCGCAAAGCGTCAATTATAGTCATATCATCCTCCGTCTCGGCCATCTGCAAAAATTGAGTGATTATTTCTGAAGAAACAATGAGAAAAGTGCTACTATATTCACAGATTACATATTCTCCATTCTGAAGTTGAAAAAATTGTACAGCTTCTCCGAGATATCTCCATATTTCAGGAACGCCCAGGTTTTGGTAGATAGCAAACCGATTAGTAGATGGACTGGTGAGATCGACTTCAATGATTAAATCTGGTGGCGGATCGTTTGATAAGTTAATTTTTCTTCCACGAATGCGATCGACATTTTGGATATAAAAACACGAATCCGGTTCGGCACCTTGTTTTAAATCTTCACGATTGAGAGTTGTCGAACCAAATCCCTTACGTTTCAATTTTAATTCATCACTTAAAGTCGTCACAAACTGTTTTAGCAAACAGTTAACAGTTTCATGCAAGTCTGATGGCATGATAATTTCTAAGACTCCTTGAGAATATGAAAATCGCGAGGATCTCTTGTTTCCTGCTTCTGCTAATAAGCTTTCGTAAGTCTGCCAACTGATATTAGATAATACTATCCGTTGTGTAGTTTTTTCCGGTGATGGCTTAATGGGCGTAACGAGCATATTTTCCCACTCCTTGATCGTGTCCGGTTATGTAACTATCATAAGTTCGTAGCAAGGACTTTAGTCCTTGTTTACATTTTTAAGGACTAAAGTCCTTACTACGAACCAGCTTAATCAACAAACAAGTTTATCAAAAGCTTAGAATTTCGATTTACGAGAGAACGGGACAGACGGGGCTCGAACCCGCAACTTCCGCCGTGACAGGGCGAGAGGTAGCCGTTTTGCTCACTCCCGTTTCTCGTGCCATTCCCATATTCAAATTCTAGTTTACCTCACCAGGGTCATAAGATACCTCTGGGCTGCGATCGCACAACTTGACGCCGAGAGGCTAGCTGTGATAGTTAAATGCTTCGTGCCACCGGTCGGCGGGCGCTCGTAAAAAATCATCGCAATCAAAATGTCGGCTAATCGTTTAATCGTTGTCGATATAAAACAAACGAGACCTCAAGGATTCAGTGTTGTTAGGGCTAAAAACAGCCGCGTAAGGATTAGAAGGCTCATGCTCATGCCTCACCAATTCTTTCTTGCCCCACCACTCAGCATCCTCAAAAAGCTCCGGTCGCTTTTTGTAATACCAACGCCAGCAATCCGGCCACCACTTCCAAGCACACCAAAATCCGTGGGAAATGATTGACCGCTCAACCACATATCCTTCAAGGTGCGACCACCGAGGACGCCCAAACCAGCTCCATTGAATTTCACAGGGCGACGCCCATCCGTGCTCCCACAACGCCAAAAAAGGATAATCATCAGAAACGGCTACGTTCACACAAACTCCATCAAAGGGTAAAGAAATAGGCGGAAAAAAGCCCATATCCTTATTCTCAAAAACAACCCTAATATATCTAACTGTACGCATCTCCTCGCCATCGTCATACGTAAAATTATCTAGCAAAACGGGAAGCTTAACGGCCTGAACTTGATTCTCTGCGTACCAGCCGAAAACTCGATCGCCTTCTTGATACAGGGAGCCTTTTTGAAATCGCAACTTAAACCATTGAGGCAATCCCTCGAATTCTTTCGCGATTTCAGGAATCAATAATAAATCTGATGGAGTTGCCCTATTTATTAATTTAGTGATAGCCCCTTTAGCGCCACTTTTTGAAAGCTTGGTGCGCGCATCTAGATATTTCTGAATAACTGCTTTCAGCTTCTTGTCAAACATACACAAAAGCAAGGCGCGACCTTGCCATTACTGCTCTACATACCCATCATCCGGCCCGCCGAATTGAGCTTTTGCCCGATCGCATCCAAAGTCTCTTTGATTTGGAGGTCGGACTTCGGCTGCATACTTCTCATGACCAGGGTCTAACTTTTTCATAGCCAGGGTAATCTTCGCTGAAGTCAACGATATCATCGTAGTCAGGGTCATCCTCGTCGTGAGCCCAGATATGAGCGCAGGAGGTACAGGTATAAAATCCGAAAACCTCGTCGAAAACAATGTTTGTCGAGCCACATTTGGGGCAAGAATAATTTTTTTCTCGTGCTTCTTTAAACTTCACTTGACTTACGCTCCCTCTTTAAATTTGACAGTTATTTTTGGCGGGCGATGGCGACAGTCATCCCAGCACCAGCACTCCCACAACCTACAGCCAGCACCGCTAAATCTGGCTTGAGAAATTTTCCCGCAGCGCAGCCAAAAAACAACGCTGCAATCACGGTAATAGGGAGGTATTTGGTTCGCCGTTCAAGCTTGGTTATGCGATCGGTCACGCTTAACAAAGTAACTCCAATCTCATCATTCTGCCATCCAAGATGCTTGTTGAGTACAGCCTGCTTAGCAGCGCCATGTAACGGTTTACCATTTTTGCCAATTAGCATTTTATCCTCCTATTCAACAATTTTCCCAAACTTGCTTTCAAGGCTTTTGTACCAGCTTTGAGCTTTCTTGAATTTGGCGCCTCCGCTGCCCATGTTGAAAATGTCACGGCTAACTGCGGTCATACTTTTCCCAAGCATTTTTATCCCTATCCAGACCGCCTTATCTGGGTTGGTCGGTATTAACTCAAGCACTTCAGGCGAAGCACTTCCCGCTTCACCCAAAAGCACTAAAATTCGCGTTAAAGCCTTCGAGCGTACATCTTCCGGTAGTAAAGAAGTAGTGCCGGAAGTGCTGCTATTGCGTACTTCTGGTGCTTCCGACCGTACTTTTGGCACTTCATCCCAAGGCGTAGTATTTGAAGTTACTTCCGCTTCGGAGGTAGTAAAATCAGCGAGCCACTTTTCCCTAAGCTGATCGAGCATTTCCGGCGTTGACTCGGCTATCCAACGGTCTGTCGATTCGCCCATGATGCGATTGAGTTTCGCAGGATTCGTTTCAACTTCTGGCTGAGTTTCTGGAACTGTTTTATCTAAATCCTCAGCTTCTCCGGTCTCAGAATTGAACAGATTAAATACCCAACTCGATCGAATCCAATCTTCAGCAATCGATACTTTCATTCCCTCTATCGTCTCTCCTTCTTCGTCTTTGATACCTGATATGGCTCCGCGCCATAGAGGTTCTTGTTCATCATTGGAGTTTAGCTTCAGCTTGACAAAATTCTCGTTTATAGCCTCAGCAAATCCATCCGCACCGCCCAAGATTGCAAGAGTTATTCCGTGAGCAATTACAATCGGAGAACAATTTGCTTTCCGAACATCGCTTGACAATTTGGAACCTAATTTAGCAGCAGCCTCCCTGGTATCCTCCTCCTCTTTGTACCGAGTTAACTCATCAAAAATTCGAGTTTGTGGAAGACTTTTCAGTGTGCGGACAGCAAAACTCTCGTACATTGACAGCAATTGGGAATTAACCTCTTTGTAATTGTGATGCGCTCCGTACCCGGGGACACCCAGCCTGCCCAAATGCTGCCAGCATTCATCCTTGTTCTGATGAAAATGTGGGTCTGCGATAGACACAATTTGATGGTCGCGCAGATAATATCGGCAGAGGGCTACAAACTCAGCAAAGTAAGATTTTCCACTGCCTTGACCGCCATAAATAAGAAGAGGTTTTTTGAGGATTTTAAGCATCCAACCACTTTCATGCCCTTTTAACAATTTGAGCAATTTGGCTTTTTTGGCAGCAAAAGATTCTTTTGTACACTTAACTTCCTCAACAATCGGGTTTAATTCTGCCTCCGGTTCTGGCGGCAAAAATTGCTCTTCGATGTCCTGTGCAGGTTGATTCAACAAACACCGATCGAGCCTTCCCTTGCCATCTTGAACAGCAACGTAAGCATCGCGAACATCATCCGTGTAGTCGGCAACCGCAACCTGAATGCGAGCTACCTCTTTCTGCTTAGTTTCAACGACGAATGCTTCTCTTTGAGATTCAGCGATCGCCAGTTTATCCTTAAATATTTGCTCTCTCTCAAAATCTTCTTCTTCCCGAATTCTTGCCTTTTCTATCGCAAGTTCCTGTTCTTTCTTTTCGCTGGCTTTGGCGGCGCAGTATCCGACCCCAAACAGTCCACACCCAACGCCAGCGGCTACAGCCCGCAGCGCAGCAAACTGCTTTGCCGGAATCGGCGCGATCGACAGCAGCAGAAAAGCCATACCGCCAATCGCGCTGCCGATCGCAAACGACTTAGCCATTTTGCCCTCCGATCGCCCCAATAGCTCCAATAATTGCAACTGCAACTCCAACTACTAAAGTAATTCCAACGCCCCATTGAACTACTGATAGTTTCCCTAGCAGTTCCCAGTTATTTGCCAGCATTCCGACCAAAATTGCTACTGCCGACCAGCGTCGCAGAATTTCGGCACTGCCGGGAAAACACAACCCGATCGCAATCAAGAACCCCGCAACAGTAAAAAACCAAAAGTGGCTTGGAACCAAATAAGTCAGATTACTCAAAAACAATCCTGCCGAAAAACAGCCGAAGATCAAGAAGAAATCACTTTTCACGACTTACCTCCAATGCCAAAAAACCGACTCACCCTTCCCAGCCCGCGACCAAAATTAGAAGCCACGCTGTTTACAGTTCTCGCTACATCCCTATTCACACTATCTGTCGGCCGCTGACCGCCCCAAGTCCATGAGCCGCCTCTTAAAGTCGGCTGCGGCTCAGCCCCGGCAAACTTTGGATGAGCCAACCCGTGCGCTCCGCCTTTTAATGCCGCTGTCGCCCATGTCAACTCTTTTGATTTAGATTTTTTCCATTCTTCAATTGCAGATTGAAATTGCGGGCTGCCTTCTAGTGCCGCAATATCTTTATCGATACTGGCCTTGTAGGCTGCGATGGAATTAGCGATTTCGGCATCCACACCGCGACTAAATTCAGATGTTTCGTTAGTCCCCCTTTCCTTTTCTTTTTCAAGCAAGTAGTCTTGCTGCGAGACCGCTTCCCGGTGGTCATTTTCTGCGATCAAAGCCTTGACTTCAGCCTCCTTCATTTTGGAGGCTCCCTTAAACCCCTTGTCGTAGAGCCAGCCTTGAAACTGCCTAAACTTTATCTGACCGTTAATAACCGTCTCAAACTTAGATTTTATTTCCTCGTAATTATCGAGAAACCACTGAGCTTTAACCGATCGATCGTGCAAGTCTGCCCATTGCTCGATCGAGTAAGTGGTGATGTCATCGCTGATATTGTATTTCTCTTGCATCAACGATCCGCCAGAATCAATTAGCGACCCACCCACTAGAAAATCCAAAACTTGAGCGTTCGTTAGATCCATTGCCATCCTCAACCCCTCAAACTTTTAACTTGACCAATTACTTCAATACCCCGCGCATCCGTGACCCCTTCGGCTCTCAAATCGGCAGCCGCTGCGCGAACAGCTTGCTGAGAGTTTTTGGCGGTCACGGTTACAATTTTTGGGCTGTTGTAACACCTCAAAATTTTGACTTTATAAAAAACCATTTAGGACTCCTGTAAATCTGAAAGGGCTGCTTTCACTTCTTCAGTAAACCCAAGTCGTACTTCTGCGGCTGCCTGCTTACCCAAAGCCCGCCCCAGTTCGCGGTAGTTGTTGAGCAAGCCAGATTTAAAGGAAGAGATTTGAGCGAGATTATTATCAGCCACACTTGCAGCACTGGCCGCGACTTGATGATGCTCACCAACAAATACGATCGCGCTGGCAGACCCGGAATCAGAGGGTGCCGGCTTTCCTACCAGTTTGCGGAGTTCGCCAAACTTTCCAGTATTCAGCAGTTTGATCGCCTCCAGCGCGACATGAGAATATTCGGTGGCGCGAGCGCCGCCACGTCGCAAAGTATGAATGTTGAGCGAATAGATACTCGTCAATTTAGTGATCGCCTTTTGGAGCGCAGCCTTATTCAATCCGAGAATTCGTTGCACCTGCGCTGCCGAATACCAGCGCTCATCAATCGATTCATGCTCCGCGGAATCGATTTGCTCAGCATCTATATCAATCACGGTCTCATCTTCAATCATGGCAATCCTCAGTGATAATCGATTTAGAATCGATTCTAAATCGATTCTAAATCGATTCGTATAGACAAAAAATAACCCGCCTCTGAGGGGCGGGCATAGTAGTCACCGACTAACTTTTAGTCACCGACTAACTTTTAGTCGCCGACTAATTCAGCTTGATGGAGTTGATAAAGGACTGCGAAGAATCGATTAATAAAAGGCTTGGGTTCTCTGTAGCGAGGGTCGTCAGGACTCTTGAGATAGTTGTAGAGACTCTGCAAGGGGATATCCGATACGCGACTCATTTTGTAAACCGACCAACCTGTTAAGGCGCGAAATTCACTTGGCGTTATTTGCTTTTTAAGGGTTATAATACTCATACTATCCTCTGCTTGAAATTACTAGGATGGTCACGCCCCTGGCTGTTGATATCAGCGCAGGGGCATTTTAACTAAATGTGGCAAAAGTCAAAACTACATTCACTTAGATACTGGTTCATGAGAGTTTGCTCAGAGAGTAGCTATTACTAGGCTTCCTGGCAATTCCACAGGTGCAGTCACATTATTGAGGAAGTAATTGAATCTACTATCACCGACTGGATGATAAATTTTGTCGCTTTCCCAAAGGCAACCCCGGAACATCAAAATCGCTAGGGTAAAACTGATTTCTTCCTTGGTTCCCGTTAGCATCATGCTCGCAATCTGCCTACGCTCTTTTGTCATTTTTTCCTCCTAGTAATTATCTCTGATACAATCTGCCACACCACTTTTACCCACTGGCAGGTGCCGCCAATTCATTAGAAAGGGATGGGGTCATAAGCCTCAGAGTCGGGGTCAGAATTCAAATCGTTCTCTGAGGCTGGAGACTTTGGGTTGTTGTCGTCTCTTAACTCGCGCAATTCACGCATTTGGGCGTCAAGCCGAATCACAAAAATACCTGTCAATCGGATAGCCGCTTCAACGAGCCTAGGGTATTCTTCGAGTTCGTACTTACCAGAGGCAATCATTGCTGATAGTAATTGGGTTGCCATAACCTCGCCGTGAGGCTGCGGGTAATTCGGATCGTCAAAATAGTCGCGGATTTTCAGTTTTTGCTCGAACGTAAACTCTTCCATTTCGTCTGAAACTCCCACACATTCTGTTTGCAATCGTATCTAAAACCACAAGCTTTAACCTCAGAAAACAACTGGTAAACCCTGATTTGACTCTTAGTAGGAAACACCTCTAATGCCCGAATAATTTTGATTCTGAGCGTTGGAGTAACTCGTCGCCCGATCGTCACTACGTTGGTTGGTAGTGGGAGGTTGTTGGTAGGCGATGGCAGACCTTCGCGATCGAGGTCATCATCCATAAAAGGTTTCGATCGATAATCAGCAGAACAAATCAACCGCAGGTATTGCTTGACAGCGAGTTCGCCACAACTCAGGTCGGGGTATTCGCTGTCGTCGTCGAAAAAGCTGTGTTGAGGCAAGCCTGCCATGGCATCACCTCAGCAACCACTTACGATCGCCAATATCCCAGCGATAACCGAGAGTCTTGAGATCGGCATAGAGCACTAACCGATCCAAACCCTTGCATCCTGGAAGGAGAGCAAGAGCCTGTTCGTATTTCTTGAGCTTGATTTTAGGCATAAGGTATGATTGTCAGTAGCTGAAAAAGGAAGGGCGATCGCCGGATCTACCCAGAGCGCTCGCCCGTGTGCTTGGTTAGAGCGTTAATCTTGCGGCGTCACCCGCAAGTCTGGAGAGGCGTGTAGCGAGCCTCAATATTTGATTGTCAACAAACTTGGTTATCAAAATGTCCCAAAAATGGGACATTTTTGTATGAATTATTCTTTTCAGACAAGGCTAGAAAACTGGAGCAAGATCCTGAAAAACAGAGCTTTTGCTATTTCAGCATCGAGGAGACGCCTGACTATTTTCGCCACGGCCACAGTAAAAATCATTGCCGCCACCGAGAGAGCGAAACCTTGATTGGCAAGGGCTGCAGAAAAAATGTCCCAAAAATGGGACATTTTTCGAGGAGCCGTGCAATTTGCGTGGTTGCGCGGTTTTGCTGGCGGCTGAAATCGCTTAAAATTCAGGAATTGACTGGAGTTTAAGATAATGAACTTTAAACGACGAATCGAATGGCGCAAGCTGTTGGCGGTAGCGGGGTGGATAGGGTTGGGTTACTTCATTGGTCGGCCAGACCAGTTGGAGCGGTTGGCTCGGGGATTGGAGAACTATTCGGCCGCTACAAACACTCGGTATCTTGTGCCGACCAAGATCGGAACGGCTCCGAACTTAGTTCAGACTCATGTGCGCGGTTACGAGCAGCAGCAACCTGCTGCGGTAAATTCCAGCACGCCTGGACAGCACGGGTGGAATGATTTCTTTCACCCGGAGGGACGGTTCTCTATATTTGTGCCACCAACACAAGTCAAGGAGGTTACAAATTCAAAGAACAGCAAAACGTTCTCAGTGGAAACAGGAAGTGAGTTTTACATGGTGAGGTATGACGCCGATACCGATGGCAGTCGGTTCGGCAATCAAAACCGCGAGCAGTTCTTGCAAGCGGAAGCTAGCAAGAGCTGGACGGACGAGACTATCAGCAAAGAATTCGCCCTGGTCGCCCAAAGAAGTTTTGCCTTAAATGGAAATCCAGGTATCGAGCTGCACCTGCAACATCGAACGCAACCCGTCAAAATGATCGTTCGCAAAATGTTTGTGGGCAATCGATTATACGCAATGGCAGTTTCTAGCCCATACCAAGAGAACACGCAAACATTCCTAAACTCTTTCCGCCCGCACTGACTTAGCCGGACTTAATTGAGCTTGGAATACTAGCCTCCCCAGCCTTCTTAGTTGCGGAGGCTTACTTAGTTGTCAAGGATCGGATCGAAAGGCAGCACGCAAACCTTTTGGATTCGTTTCGCCCGCACTAGGCAAAGTCAACAGCCCGTTATGTCAGCCTCTCCGGGTTAATAGCCGGGGAGGCTGAACTATTTAGTTTTCAAGGTTCGGAACAGCCAGAGCATTAGTTTTTCGAGATCCATTGCCAGGCTTTGACCGCAGATTCACAAAGGCCTCTACCACTTCGTCAGCGCTGCACGCATAGACCTCCATTATTTTCGGCACGAGTAAAAGGTGTGGAGTAGACAGCCCCCGTTCCCATTCACTAATGGTTGACTCCCGTACCCCAAGAAGGTCGGAAGCCTGTCTCTGCGTTAAATTAATTCGTTTTCGCAATAACACAGGCGTTACTACTTGTTTTTCCTTGTGAGTCATAGTATAGTTCAAATAACGGTTAAGCGCAAGTGAAAAATCGCAAGGGCTTAACCGTTAGCTAGGTAGGTACAACAAAAACAGGCAGGTCGGTGATTTGCCGTCTACGACCTGCCTGTCTCAAATATAAAGGTCTCTCAAGCGATCGCCGCGACTAACCGTATAAGACCCGAGGGCATCGGCTGGCAGTGGCGAAAGTAAGAGTTGCTCCCTTCATATCCCAAAGTCTGTCATTCCACACCTACCGCAGTGAATAGGTATTTCCTCGCACTGATTTTTGTGCAGCTTTTAGCCTGCCAACAATTTTATGAACCGCCACCTAACCGTGGGGGCGATCGCAGAGATTCCACAAAAGCAGAGGTGATGCCTATGACCTAATACCTAATACCTAATACCTGGACTGCCTATAAACTTCCTTCCTATCATTCGCCGGCGATCGTGCGGTAGGACGTGCGATCGCCTTTCTCCCATCAATACACGGCAACAAACATGACTAATCAGAATTGGTACGGAATGTGGTTTTGGGACTATCTAAATCATGACAGGGACATTATCTCCTCTGACGCTTGGGAGGCCTTTGACATCTGGAAGAAAGCCTACACCCAGGAGCATCCCGATCTGGCAGGTGTTAGCGACTTGGACTTAGTAGAAAACCATTACGAGGACGCCATGGAACCTGTATTTGACTCCTGGCTTTTTAAGGCTTGGCGCCTTTTTTACCTGCCAAGCATGACGCTCCGGGCGATCGTCTGGAGACTCAAACTCTACCTAATAAATTAGGCGATCGTTCTTCCCTCACCCCATCAAGCAAGTAAACCCATGAACACAGGCCGAACCATTGCCAACCACATAGCAATCAACGAAGCCAGAAAAAAGGACATCTTAGAAATCCTCAAAGGCGGCCCTAAAACAGCCCACAAAATCTCTCTCAAGATGCCCGGATTCCATTCCACAGGAACAATCATGTGCCGTCTGCGCGAATTGCAGGCAGCAGGAAAAGTAACAAATTTCGGAGACTTATGGGAAATCAAATGAGTCAAATCAACCCCCTAGATACTTTCAAGAGTGGCTACGACGCAAACGACGAATTAATCAAAATCCTTGTGCGAGATAGAACCACTCTCGGCTTACTTTTTCTCAAACTGGAGAAGCTCGCCTGGAACGAAAAAATGGCAGTGGGCTTGGCCGCCTATCACGGCATCGATAAGACCTCGGCGCAATTAATAGAAATCAAGCCGCGCCACGGGGAATTTGCAGCACCTGTCGCAGAAGCAATGAAATTATTGGAAGCCCTTTCCCCGTCGGCACTGGCCGAGCTGGCCGGGGACATTCTGCAAGATGACTTTGAACTTGAAGCGTAGTGCTGAACAGCATGGCGTGCGATCGCGCTCTAGTCGGTGCGATCGCTTACACTCAATCACCCAATGGAATAACTAGAACTCGACATCTATTACTTACAAGCAATTAAAAATCGGCTAAATAAAGCGGCGCTAAACGACCTAAGCAAAGAGGAAAGACAAGCTTGTATATCTGCGTATTCAGAAGTTGAATCAGTAATAAAAACTCTTGAATTTTTACGTACTATCTTGGGAGGAAAACTGATATGACAACAGCCGTAGTCGATCGACCGACGCCCACCACCGAAATGGGGCGAAAAGAAGCAGAGTCAATCACCCAAGCTATCAAGGATAACTTTGACAGCCTAGGGTCAATGCTTATTCAGGCGCGGGACAGAAAAGCATATAAAGCACTCGGATATCGAACCTTTGAAGGCTACTGCAAGACTGAATTTGGCAAATCAGCATCAAACGCTTACCGCTTAATTGAAGATGCGAAAGTGGTGGCGCAACTAGAAAAAGAGATTGCCAAACGATACGACGAACCGATAATTTTGAATATCCCCAGCGCCTGCCTCCGCCCCTTAAAAGATCTCCCCGACATCAGCGAGAAACTCAAGGCGATCGAGTATGCAAAGAAACTGGCCACGGCAGAGGGGAAAAAGGCTACAAAGAAGCATTTAGAAATAGCAGTATTTGAGATTTCAGGAAAGCGAAGTGAAGACTTCAGAAGCGCTATTCAGAGCTTGGGCTTTACCAGAGGCGTGTCAGTTGAAGCAACACAAACCCTCAAAAAAGACAGAGGAATTATTACAAAAGTAGATAAGCTAGGCAACATCCACGTCCAATTTTATAGCGGGGGAGTCAAATCCGTCTCGCTTAATGCTAGCCAGCTAAGGATATTGACTGACGCGGAAAAACCCGCCCGCCCATTAAATGAAATAACTGCTAGCAAGGGCGACAGAGTGCTAATTTTCGCCCAAGGATTGGAAGGGAAAAAGGGAACCATCTACCAACATAAAGAAGGCAACCAAGCGCTTGTCACAGTGGATGGGGGCAGCAGCCCGATTTACATTGCTTACGCCGAAATGGAGCTGGTTCCGGGCGAGCAAAAAGATACTAACTGGGATTCGGAATTAGTTTGGAATACCGGGAAAAACACATATTATTATTTTCCACAGGAAGACACGATATATAGCGACAAGTGGCCGCAGGGTTTAGCCCTGAAACCTCACTCCCATGAGAAAGACCCCATTGAATTCATCAAAAACTGGGAAGATAAATTCGCAGGTGACCTACTCGAAGCTCTTGTAACTCCAGCAAGATTGAAGACACTAGCACTCGCGCAGGCGATCGAACTCCCAGAGAATGAGGGCAAGGAATTTGCTGCTGATTTGATTGCCAGCTTGAATCAATTGTTTCCGCACTCCAAGCCCAAAGCTATGGGAATAAGTTTTAGCCGTACAATTGACGAGCTAACTTCTGGCAAAAAAACGCAGACTCGGCGTGCGTGGCAAGATGATTACGCCAAAAACTTCATTCGATACTTCGACGAAAATATTGCCATCCCAGCACTAAACAAAGGTCGCCACCGCGGCGGACACGAACTAGGATTCATCAAGCTTACTCGACGGCCATACCAACAGTATCTGTCAGAAATGTCACCCATCGACCTGCAAGAAGAAGGTGGCATGGTTGCGACAGCGCAAGAATTTATTGACACATATTTCGAGGGGCAAGACAAGTTAGTCTGGGTGCTGCACTTCGAGTTTCTGTCCACACCTGTCAGCAATAATACAGCCGCATTAACAGAGGAAAACCAGCGGTTACGGGAGCAATTGGCAGAGGCAGAATTAGCAATCCGGGCAATGGTAAATGCAGCAGCTTTGCGAGAAACAACTACCAAGCTCTTACCTATTAACACCACCAACATCTCAGAGCCCACGCTCCCAGACAAAACAGAAGGTCAGATAGGGTTATTGGTGCGGAGGTTTGAAGACGAGTACAGAAATGGCGAGCCATACCAAATCATAGAAATTGAGGGAGAAAAAGTCAACTGCTTGAAACCTAGCGGTTTTACAGAATGGATACACGAAAGCAATCTAAGAGTAGTAGTAGATCAGCCAATGATTTGGGAGCTTTTAACAAAAGATACAACCGAATTAGTACCTAAAACTCTTGAACAAAATGCAAAATTCTCAGTAGAAGTAGACACCACGGAAGCCCTAGATGTAGACAATGTAGACGCAACCGTAGACACCGCGGAAGCCCTAGGCATAGACAATGCAGGCGCAACTGTAGACACAGAACTAAAGACAGAAATAGCCCAGCAGCGTAAAAAGGCAAACGAAGAGATCGCACGTGACAACAAGAAACTAGCCAGTGCCACACAGCAGCGAGTAAAAAATGCGCTCAACAAACAAATAAATGACTCACGCAACAGATTACTAGAACTCGACACTTTTGAAAAAATAGAGATCGGTCAAACCGTCGAAAAAAAAATATACGAAGGAGTTCACGGTATAGTCACCAAGCTTGACTTTTCACCAGGCGGGCTACCACAAATTTGGGTGAAATGGAGTGACAAAAAATACGCCGAATCAAGCAATGCTTCCTCATTGAATATTTCGCCAGTAATTTCGCTTCCAAGCAGCGTTCCAGGCTTCAGCATTCAAAAAGACATAAATCTCTTGCGCGAGAACCTTCTTGCCTGGAAGGCTCATGCAGAAGAAGAATTAGCAGTGGCAGAAGAACACAACAAAAATATATTCACTCAAAAACTAGAAGCTCGCAGCGCCAGCCTTGAACAGTTACAGAAGTTTTCCAACTTAAGAGTCGGTCAGTACGTTGTAGACAAACTTTCGCCCCGGCGGGGGAAGGTGATAGCGATGCACGCAAAAACCGAAAGGCTGGCACTAGAGGTCAAATGGGAAAGCGGAAAAACGGAACTAACGCCTTTCAGAGATATAGTGCCGCAGCAAATGGTGGATTAACAAATGCAAGCCACCTCACTACCGACCCTACTAGAAATTCCCGAGGATTGGCCGCTAGTACCAGTCAAAGGCAAGCGGGCGTATCAGAAAAAATGGAATTCTAGGCAGTACGATCGCCTAGAAATTCTCACTGAACTAGAAAGCGGCAAGGCAACCGGTCTTGGACTGAAGCTGGGAAACGGATTGCTGGCCGTAGACATTGATGGCGAATCAGCCGCCAAACTTCTAGTCAAATTAGCCGGCGAAAATAGTACCGCAATTTTCTCTAGAACAACTGCCTGGACAAGTGGCCGAGCTGGCAGAAAACAGTGCTTATTTTCGGTACCAGAGTCGGAATGGCATCGCCTCCGCACCCGCAGAATCGGCACCGGAATATCAGGTGACGACGGCAAAGAGGAGTGCCTGGAATTCCGATGGCTCAACCATCAAAGCGTGTTGCCGCCAAGCATCCACCCCGGCATCGGCAAACCCTATGAGTGGATCAACAGCCCGCTGCAAAATCCGCCCTTGCCGGCACCAGAATGGCTAATTGAACTCTGCGAAAACTGGCATAGCGAGTATGTCGGCGATGAGGAGCCAGATTTGGTGAGATTTCCCGCCAGATTGTACGCGCACTTTGGTAGTCAGATAAGAATCTGGCTGCTGGCGCGTCGATTCGATCTATCCCGTTGGAATCCCGGTGGAAAACCAACCGGTTGCGGGATAGGAACTTTTACGCTGCTGGGAGCAAGTCGCATCCTCAATCTTTGCAAACGTCGGGTGTACGAATTACTTCGCGAAGCCAAAAAATCAGGACTTATCCGAGAGTTCAAAAAAGACGGTAAGCAAATAAAAATCTATTACACAAGTTTTGAAAAAGTTGTCGCGATCGCCGGTCTAGAAAAAATAGGGCCGATCGCAGCCATTGAGATAGATGATTTGAGCTCGCTCCACATACTCGCCACAGAAATCGAAGCTCAACATCAGCAAAAGCTTTCACTTTACTGCAAACGCCAGGAGGAAATCGAAACACTCAAAGCTCAAGGCAAAGACCCTGAAAAAATTCCGAGCCGCATAGTGCAGCCGGGAACCCTTCACACCTGCGAAATACCGGCGCGGGTACTGGTACGGGGTTCCCGTTTTCTGTACTGTGATTCGGATTTTGAATTCTACGGTGGGAAGCAAGAGGAGATCGCTAACAATCGGGGGTTGTCTGAATCAACTGTTAGCCGCCACCTTTGTAACTCCTACCGCATGGAGCCGACACCAGTTCAGCAAAAGCGATCGGGAGTCCCCCCAATAATCAAGAAGCAGTTACTAGAAAAATTGCCACAATTGAAGGGAATGCCCGCCGATTTAGGTGCCGAGGATGGCTTGCTATTCTTGCACGAGCACTGGTGGAAGCCTCATACCAATATCTATTTACTGGAGCATCGGCTAGTCTCATGCCGTCGGCGAAGGGGCCGAATCCAGGCAAAAAATAGATAAGTGAAAATTATAGGTTGAAAAATTTTTTCAGGGCGTTTTAGACAATAAGTTTTACTTATTAGATTCTTGATTTTAAGAGTTTTAGAAGAGTTAAAACCTAAACCGCAATGCCAGCGCCCAGCTAAGTTTTTCCAAAAAAAACCGGAAGGAGGAAACGCAAAAACTTCCAAAGCTGAAAAGTGTCCGAAATTTCGGACACTTTCGGCAGAGTTTTACCGTACAAAAGAGGAATGAAAAATTCCCATGTTAGTCAGTTGGAGTTCAAAAACTTATGCCTGATGACCTATTACTACCTAAAGTCCAAGAATTCGTAAACAGGTTTGAGTCCGTTTTCGAAGGTGACTGGGGACACACTAGAGAGTGTTTAGACGATATTCCTCGTGACGAAAATTTTTTAAGGTCTACTTCTACCGAATTTTACACTTCCGATCACTGGAATAATTACATTGCCTTGCTTGACGCATACCGTGACCTTAAAGCGTTTATGAAAAGTGAAGGGATACATCCTGATGACTGCAAAAAATGATCTAGAATGTTTAAACAACAAGCCAGAAGAGGAATAATGGGTAAAACAAATTGAAACTTTGTTGCTGGGTGGTCGTAGCTTAAAAAACGTCCCATTTTTGGGACACTTTTTCTGCGTTTTATCAGCAACCTCCGATCGGCGGAACGAAGCATTTTACCGTCTCAGCAACCCCATTCGCGCCGAGTTGTGCGATCGCAGCGCGAACACAGCGCACCGATCGGACTGCCGGATTTAGTTTGACCGCGCCGCCTATTGTTATCCGCAGCTTACCTTCGGAAACAGACAAACCATCTATCAAATCTAGAATCCTTTCCGCCTCTTCCGCTGTCTCGGCACGCACACCGGATTTGATTTTGGAAGCGCCCCAAAGCAAGCGGCCGTAGATATTCCCCTTGATATAAATCAAGTTGTCAAAGTCACGACACCACTCCAAATCCTCGCGGGGATTCGGGATTTGAGTGTGCCACAAGCTCCCCGTTTGCTTGGGATAATTTTCACCCCAGGTCAATACCAATTGCTTAGGCACATCAAACTCTGCAAATTCTTCGCCCGGTTGCACCGGGTAGCAAGTAGGAGTCTCGCAAGCTTTGGCGTAAGTCAATTTTTGTAGCTCGGTAAACGCTGAAATTTGGCTCGACAAGCCGGCCATCCCATCGCCGTTATAAAGCAAAACTTGAGTGCCACCTTCGCAATCCAGAAAGTTAATATCCCCGGAAATCTTCGCGTCAGATTCGCACACTTCGCCGAGGATTTTCGTACTGATTGCAGCCAGCTTGTCTATCTGACTGCTCAACCCGAGGAAGCCGACTCCAGAATAGCTGCCGTCAAATACGCTGCTACCACAGGCGTAAGTCCCACCTCCAAAAATATCGGGGAAGGTGAATGCAGGTACATCAATATCGCAAACCTCATCCAAGATTTTTTTATTAAAATCTAATACCCTGTCGATTTGACTTTGCAGCCCCAGTAATCCGACGCCAGAGTAATTGTAAGTGCCGAAGGTTTCGTCACACACATAAGTCCCCCCGCCCTGGATTAGCGGGAATTCTATTTCGATGTCGCAAACTTGATTTAATATCTTTTTGTTGAAATCCAGCACTCTGTCAATCTGGCTTTGGAGCCCTAGTAATCCGACGCCAGAATAATTGTAAGTGCCGAAAGTCTCGTCACACACGTAAGTCCCGCCCCCGAAAATATCAGGGAAGGTAAATGTCGGCGCATCAATGTCGCATACTTTTTTGATGAGCATTTTATTCATGCCCAGGATTACGTCTAGTTGCTTGTTTAGCCCTTTTAACCCCTCGCCGGCGTAATCGTAGGGAATGGTAGCGCCATCGCATTCAATAAATCCATTGTTCTTGAATTCTGGGAATCTATCGTCATCTTCGCGCTTTTTACGCTTCAGTTTGTCTGAGATGTCTTTGCAACATTTGTCTAAGCCTTCTTGAGTCTTCTGAAGCGTTTTTTGCAAAGCAGCTAGCGCCACATCTACTTCTGTTAAATCCGCAGTTGCTGTGAGAGTTTGTGGTAACTCCGCTACTGCTGTCATAGTCAGCGGTATTTGAGCCGCCACGTTCATGCCTATTGGAATTTGTGCGGCGGTAGCCATTCCCAGAGGGATTTGTGCAGCCACGTTCATGCCTATTGGAATTTGTGCGGCGGTAGCCATTCCCAGAGGGATTTGTGCAGCCACGTTCATGCCTATTGGAATTTGTGCCGCCACGCCCATGCCCTGAGGGATTTGGGTTACCGATTTCAAGGAAATGCCACTGATGGCTTTTCCCAACCCGTCTAAAGCGACTCCAATCAGCGCTATGCCTACAGCTATCGGCGCAACCATCTCGGCAACTGTTTCGCTGGTAGTCCGTGGGTTTTTTGCTGCGATTTCTACGCCAGTCGCAGTTAGATTTGCGATCGGAGTCAAAAGTTCAACAATTCCCTCCATTATCGGTCGCACGATTTCAGCATCAAACGTCTGCGGAATTGCTGCAATCATTTCAAAAAGGGGATTTATTAAATCGGAAATCCCTTGAAGTAAAGGCGAAAAATCTAATTGAAATCCTTGTTTTAACTGCTGAATGTCTAAGTCGAGTTTTTTCAAAAAATCAACTATCGGAGTCAACAAATTAACTCCGCCTTGGGTCACTTCATCAAGTAAGGAAGGAGTGGTCAAAGGCTTACCTTTGGGGCTTACCGGAGCGAGGGTTATTGTTCCAGTTCCAGGGTTTAAATTTATGTCCAATGCCGGTCTGGGCTTTTCCGCTACCTGTGGCGTTTTGATTTGTGGGCGCGAGGCTGGTTGCGTTGGCGCTTGTTGTGGTTGTGCTATCGGCTCAAATTCAAAAATCGGCGCAAATGGATCGGGGCGGCCGACTGGCGATTGTACTTGTCTTTGTGGTTGCCGCTGTGGCGATTGGGCTGTCGCTGGGCGGAATGCCCCACTATCTCTCGGATCTGAAATTTGCGATCGCACTTGCTGGATCGGTCGCCCGCCAACCATATCAGAGCCGAACCCTGCTGGTTCCGGGAAAACTAGATCCTGGACAACTGCCCCGGCGACGCCCAGACCCACGCCAAGTCCTTTGATTCCTATGCCAACGGCAGCTTTTTGAGCAACAACTGGAGCCGCGCTTTTGAGGTTTACCGGAACATTTTTAACTACCTGCACCTGGGGGGTGTAAGCTGGCGGGCGAATGGGGGCGGACAGTTTTCCTCCCGTTGAGGAACCCAGGTTTATTCCCAGTTTTAATCCCTGTCGCGGTACAGCCGTTGTTGTTGGCGCACTGGCGTCAATGGTGATTGTTTGAGGTTGAAAAGTTATGGGGGTTGCCACTTCCTATCCTCCTGCCCCGTTCCATAAGTTCGCCTCCACTTGGTTTAGGCGATCGATAACGGGCTGTAAATTCAAGTCGATCTTCATCCCTTGCAGCATTTTGTTGATAGCTTTCAATTCTTCGATCGTTCGTTGGTCAATGTGGTCTTTGATCAACTTGTCGCGACCAGCTATTTTGTCTTCAACAATCGTTGCTATCGTATTACAATCGCATCCGCACATATTTTTTCCTGGGGGAGGGGGTGGAGAAGCGTTGCCACCGAAAGAGGGTGATGGGGAAGGGGAAGGGGAAGGAGGGGGAGAAAAGCACCTGGATCTGGTAGGATTGTCTACCTCGAAATAATCCCAGTTGGTTCCCAGAGAATAGTTGTAAAACGATTCAAACCAACTAGAAAGGGAATAATGAGCTTCGTCAGCCGGAATTTCATAAACATATTCGGATTCCCAGCTTGTGATCGTTCCAACCACCGCGCCAGTCATCGAATCCCATGCACTTCTGGGTCTGAGGCAGATTCCCTCCCTGTCTCCCCCGTAACTGTCCGAAGGGCCTTCGCCTCCCCCAGCACCCCAAAAGTTGACTAAGGTAACACATAAATTAGGACAGTTCCTTGTGGCTGCATCAATTTGAGAGGCTGAAACATTTCCAGGAGGCAGGGGAACAAAAGAGGAAGGAGGGGGGGAGGGGGAAGATGAGGAAGATGGCAAAAGAGGGCTAGGGATGTTGCCTCCCCATCCTTGCTCGATCATTTCGTCAAATGTTTTTTTGGGATTATTCAGATTGTTGAGGGAATTAATTTGAGTCGATCGCCTAACATTTTCAATCCCAGAAGGCGGCTGATACACTCCAAAATTCTTCATGAGGCATTCGCGGCGCTTACCCGCAATTGAGCTGTTCCAGAGGAGCAAATAGCGGAAATTGCATTTGCAGCTTGCTCATCAATTATTAATAAATGTCGCAGAGGCAAAGGATGTGCTGAGTTTGTCAGTGTTGCCCCAGTCCCGTATCTAATCCAGCATTCTCCCGCAGGATTAGATAAAGAAGTTAAATATAGTTTTACGAGTTTTCGACTTGCATCTGCTGCCAGAACAACCGTTGGAGAAGCTCCAACAGTAACTGTCGCAGTAGTGTCTTCGGTCAAGCTTCCCGGCAAACCACCCGCCTGACTTCTGTTTAGGTTGTTGCAACAGTTGAGCATTATTAACTATTGAATAAAGTTGTAAACAATATTGTTGTGGTCTTGAAGCAAACTAGATTTCTCTTCCACATACCCGGTTATAGATAGCCAATCATTCTGTTTCCCTGCGCCAGCATTGTTTTGTAATAGCCCAAATCCGCGATCTATCATCTTGGCCACAATTCGCCACCCGAATTTTATCCCGTATATTGTGACGCCAGAGAAGTATTCGTCTATCCCCGCCAAAAATACAGGCTTGACGTTGTACAAATCTATCAGCCCCGCTTCAAAATCCTCGTTTTGGGGGCTTCGCAAATAGACCATCAACGCCTTTTTAGAATTGGCTCTAAAAAATTGATTTTTCTGTTCTTTCTGCGATTCCGTGTCCGTCGGCAAAATATTGGGGGCAAACGTTTCGCCGATGGAATCAATGTATGCCATGCAGCGAACCGTGGCCATGTACCCTTGGTACTTAATGTTTGTTCCCAATACCGTAGCGGTACTGGGAGTGTACAAAATTGCCTCTTGCCCGCTTGTTGCGGGCGTTATTTTTGCGGCAATTTGAGCAATTCGATCGGGCATATGGATCGCCATTTAATTCCTCCTAGTCCCAGAAACAAAGGCACGCTCGCCCGCAACAGAAGTCAGAGCCGATCGCATTGCGCCACCGCTGGCGGCGGGGGCTGCGCTACCGCTCCCACTGAAAAATTTAGTCGCCTGCCCTGTTACTTGACTCGCCGCTTGCCCCGCCTGCCGAGCAATCTGTGGGGCTTGTTTTATAGCTTGTTGTGCAACCTGTGGGGCTTGATTGATTACTTGCTTCCCGGCTTGGCTGGCTCGTGATTGGATGTCCTTTAAGGTTTTGTTGTCCTTGCCATACAAATTCTGAGAGGCTTGTCCCGTCCACTTGTTGGCAGCGCCACTCAAGTCTTTCAAGAATCCCTGCGCCGTCTCGGCGGCCGCTTCTTCGCCCGGCCTTACAAGAGTTTCTACAGCCTGCCTCATTCCTTCCGAAAATTCCGCATTAGCTAGCTCCATTGTTTCAGCCCAGGATTGTCCGGGTTGCCACTGCTCCCATGTGTTTGGATCTTGAATAGTGGGAATATAGCCTGGGGGGTATTTTTCACCTGTTTTGGGGTCGATGATGATAGGTTGCCCACTCTCCACCACGGCATAAATTGTGGTGTGTCCAAATTGCTGTCCGAGTGGATAAATATTGCCATTCATCCCTCCGGGCTGTCCCCCAAATCCCTGCATCTGTGGGTTCCCAAATTGCTGCTGCTGCATTGAGGAAAAATTTCCTTGCCCCAACTGAGTAGCCTGCTGCTGGTTTGTGATCGGAGTCGATCGAGGTTGGTTCGTGAATGCTCCTGCCATTGCTTTCTCCAAATTAAATCAAGTTAGGATTTGGCGTCTCAGTCAATCTTGGTTCCAGTATCCGAACCGTAAATATGTACTGGGTGAAGGGCTTGCTCACCCCATCCGATACCTCGTTGATGATCGAAGTCCCCTGCGGGAAAATGGCAAACTGCGCGTCGTTCGAGGTGTCTTGCTGCTCGTTGAAACGAAGGAACATAGCTCCAATAATGCTCTCGCTTGTATTATTGGCGGCTGCCGTCAAGCCAACAAAGCCCAGCGGGTTGCGAGTGCTCACCAAGTCGGCTTTCAAAATGGTGACAGAAGTCGCGGTCTGAGTAGCCCCAGGGCCGAAAAAAGTCGTTAAAGGTTTGTCGATCGCCATAGTTAATCAGTTATTAGATTGAATTATTAGATTGAATTGGGATTTGGGATCGAAGACGTTGCGTCATCTTGCCAAATTTCGATTTGACAAGTGTATCTTCGCAACCACTTATTAAACTGAAATTCGAGCGATTGCTCGAAGGGAGAAATACGAAATTGAGAATCCGAGCTCTGGTCTTGATTGCGCTGCCACCGCAAGAAAACAGCCAATGCCGTTGACTCGGCATTATTGACCGCAGCGGGGGTGAAGGTGTAGCTTGGCACGAGCCCCGCTGGTGCGACTAAATCATTTTTTAGGATGATGATTTCAGTGCCTGTTTGGGTTGCGCCGGCACCGAAGAAGTTTGTGAATAGAGGTTCGCTAGGCATGATTATTCGTGCCAGATAATAACTCTTGCTGGCAGCCCCAAGACCAGTCCGGAGTCAGTTGTTGTTCTAATGACAACAAAATTATTAGAGAGGGATAGAAAATAACTATACCCTGCTAAACCAATGCCTCCAGGGGGAAACCGCAGAGAATTCGAGCCGCTGGTCAGGGTAGCGATCGCACTTACGGCCCTGATTCTCGAAAAATCGAAGCCAGCGCCAAAAACCGGGTTGAGATCGACACTCACCAAATTTGACGCCGCAGCAGGAACAGTTGTATTTACAACTTTAAATTGAAGCCCTGCTACACCACTATTTAAGTTAGTAAGTGTCCCCATTAAACAGTGGCCTCGCTCATTATCACACTTGCCGTCCCCGCCGCCGTAATCAAGCTCACAGCTCCCGTATAGCGAAAAGCACTTGGCTCACTATCATAGTGATACCCGGCAGGCACTGGCTGTTCGTAAAGGAGGGAGCTTACGGTCGATCCTTCGCGCATGAAGACCGTGGCGGGGCCTGCATTATAAAAGGAGAAACCAGCTCTGTTAGCGTTAGCTGCAAGCGCAACCGATGCCGTTGTAGTCACACTGACAGCAACGGGGATTTTTGCATTTCGAGATAGGGGGAGCTGCTGCTGAGACTGTGTGGGGTTAAGGTTGTAAATTGCTCTCATTATTCCTCCGGTGGTTGG
Organism: Microcoleus sp. PH2017_12_PCY_D_A; assembly: GCF_020738565.1. Classification (NCBI taxonomy): domain Bacteria; kingdom Bacillati; phylum Cyanobacteriota; class Cyanophyceae; order Oscillatoriales; family Microcoleaceae; genus Microcoleus; species Microcoleus sp. PH2017_12_PCY_D_A. Next base: position 78,167 of record NZ_JAEQCI010000020.1, read on the forward strand.
TCAACGATAAAAAGCTTTTTCTTGAAACTTACGGCACACAATTCTTTTTTCTTGAGCAACCGCAAAACCTGAGGCTTGCTCAAAAAATACTTGGCGCAATAATTGCGAAGCGAAATACAAGAGGGCGGATTTGCCTGCGCCCCGGCACCTGCATAAAAAGTGCTGGGGTAAGTTTTGCGATGTATCTTGTTCTTTCTTCGCATTTATACAAGATAAAAAAAACACCCGCCGAGTGACCGACGGGTAACATAAATTGATATTTATAAAAATATTTATGTATTTAAATATTTATTTAATGCGTCTGCCACGATCTCCCACATCTTCTTTTTTTCGTCCAGCGCTCGCTGTTTGAGCTTGAGTAGAAGGTCGCTCGCTATCTTTACCGTCATCAAAGTTGACTGCATAGGGTGTCACCTACAATAAATAAATATTTAAATAATTATGGCATATTGCTCTATTACATATCAACGCCTGAAACTACTATCGCGAACTGGTCGTCGAGTGTTTTTACCTTTAAACCCGACGAGTCGTTTTCGTTTCAGAAAACGGACATGAACGGCGCTTTTCGCTAGGCTTGAAGGGTCAACAAATTACTTCGACTTTCGATTTATGCAAATTTCACCGAACGAGATTTTCGCCGGTTACATCTTCGATACGGCTACAAGCGAAATCCGTATCCCCCTCGCATCACTTCCCGGCCTTTCTGCATCTGAAGCGGATGCCACTACAGGTAACGGGATGGAAGTGATTCGGCAAATTGTCGATCGCACTCACTCAGCAGTAACCGCTTTGGCTCCGACAGCACGGCCGACTAAAGCGACGGTTGCAAAGCCTAATCCGTCGATCGCCTCTGGCGCAAGCGTCACCCCGGGCACTTTGCGGCAAAACTATACGCTCAGCTTTGATTTGCAACCTACCGGACTCGAACTCGCATCGGAGGCTAGCTAATGGCCAGACCAGAAGGGATTACCTTTCGGGGAGATAACTACGTACCCGACTGGGGAGTCGCAACAGCCCCCATCCGATACAGCTACACATTCAAAATTCCAGACACCCTTACGGACGACAACATTGAGACGATCATCACCGCAGTTGGCGGGACTATCGTAGATAAAGACTCAAAAGGGATACCTTGCGACGCCGAAGGATTTCCATGGTCGCCAAGGAAACTGGTATTTTGGTTTGAAGGCGGGAAGACTGTATCAATTCCCGTCCCAGACAAAGTAAGTATAGTAGCGACATCAAATGCAATAGCCACGGTCTTAGGCCTCATTGCACCGGTAGTTTGTGTCTCCCTGGAGGGAGAAACATGGAACAACATTATCGACGAGCTACCAGCACCAGCTACTGCGATCGTACCGACCCCGATCGTGATCGCTGAGTCACCAGCCGGTCAAAAAGAGCTGAGCTATGTCGGCAGTATGGTCTACGACACGGACGGCACGAAGGAACTCAACAAAGCTTTCAAGATGGCGACAGACGTCGCAGACGCACCCTACGCAGTGTACGCAGACGCCATAGACGATTGCTTGGTGGCGGGCGGAGGCATCAACACAAGCCAAAGTAGATGCCCCGGATTTCGCGGGAAATCCTTCGAACACCGAAGGTTTAGGGTTGTCATGCAACAGTCGAGGCGGATTGTAGAGGGCGACGGGGGCGGTGCAGAATCAACCGTCGGTCTAAAAAAATCCGCAATGCTTGTCCCGATGACCAGCCGACTAAACGCAGATATTCGGACTTGTGCGATCGCGCTGCGAGACGTTCCCGCAACCCTCTGCCTTGGATATAGAGGCGAGTGGGACAAAAGATTCTCATCCAAGAATCCCGCGGCACTTCCGTAAAAAACAGTGGCCACCTATCGTGGCGATTACACGACGGACACCGGAAAAGTTTACTTTTCTGTATCTCTATCCGTCTCGGAAATCGCCCCCGAATTGATACCAGAAATTTTCTCCTCCAACACCACTCAGGGCCCCGGTTTTTGTGCATTACCTCGCAATGTTAAGCCAAGAAAGGCAAGCCTAATAGATACAGAAGGGCTGAGCTACCAGATCGAGTATCCATTCAGGCCGGGGACTCCCGAATGGATACTATTTTGGGAGCAAATAGAAGAGAACCCCCTAGTAATTTCCAGCAGTGGAAATGGCGAAATAGTCAAAGGAATAAAATGAGATACATCATCGTCAAGAACGAATCGAATTCCGACGGTACAATCAGTTTCCATGGAGCTCACAAAGCCACACGCAAGGGTACCAAAAGCTCAATTGAATGGATCGATCTAAAGTCTGCCACAACGAACACAATAGACCCCGATGCGTGTGACCTTCTATCCTTCGACGAGATGAGCGAAGCAGAAGAATTATTAGAGTCCACAGGGGAAGACGAGGCAGAAAGCACTGCAATACTAGGAGTAAATGCCGACTAGCGCCGAAACAATTAAGACCTTTAAGACGGTCAGGGGTAGAGATTTAAAAATTCGATACACTCAGGATAACTTAGAGGATGCTTTAATTAACCAAAGGCAATATTACGATGAGAATGGCGACGAATTAACTCCCTTAACACCCTCGCTCTTAGCCCGTCAAGTGGCAACCAACAACCCAACGATTGACCGCCTTGGCAATGCGGAACCGCGTCATATCTCCGCGTGTTTCGGTTCACCCGACAACAAGACTGGCGAGAGTAACTTTAAGATTGTCGTCCCTTACGCGCCAGGGGACAACAATCAAATCGAACAAATAAAAGAGGTGTATGATTACACTTCTACTAGCGCATTCTTATCGCCAAAGTCCCCTTTGAGCTTGACCTATCACGGCGAAAACTATGGCTAAATGCCTGCACTTACTGTTGTTCTAGACACGCAAATTATCACCGCGACTCCGGTTTACACAGACTGGTTCCCGCTGAACACCTTGTTCTTGGTGTTCCAGTCCGATGACACGGGTGAATATGTGGAAACAGGGGAATTTGTCGAGGTAGCGGTAGCTTTATTTTCTCGAATACAAGAAACGCCATTAGTCGAACGATTGTGCGCTTTTCAGGGCTCGATAAACACGATCGACTTCGTTCGGATTCCAAACTTTCGCTATCGAAACGACCTATTCTCAATGCGCCTGCTAATCAACCCCTCAACAGGGTTTCATTGTCGGATTATCGCCGTTAGTGACAATAGTATTCCAAGCATTGAAGGTGTTATCGGACAATTGGAAGATATTACCGAACAACTCGAAAACTTAGTAGACAATCCATAAAAGATGTCTTAGGATAAACAAAGCTAGTTGACCTGTAAAAGATACGTTCAATAGCTAGTCAAGCAAACAATCAACCAACCAATAAAACTCATGGATCCAAGATTCGCACAAGTGGTTCTAGCCGCAATTACGGCCAACTTTAATTACACAAAGCAAATTGACGAAAGGACTGGAGGCTCTGGACAAAACGAAGTCTCGCTTAACGAAGCCATCATGGCCCTACAAAACCTAACCAGTCAGGTCAACGAGCAAATCGATATCCCAGCAGAGCCGGTCGAACAACCAGCCGCGTAACCCTTCCAGTCAAAAGATGGTGAAATACGGATTTTGCCATCTTTGAATTAATATAGTCGGCAAGAAAAATGACGCCAATTGTAATTGCAGAAACAGTGAAAGGGCAGGTGAGACTAACATACCCACACCTCCCAGACTTCGAGCTAAAGATGGATTTCAACCCAATAATTAACAAATTCCGTCTCGCAGGCAATTTTTGCTTAGTGCACTGGCAGGCTAAACCCTTTGGACTAAGAAGATGGGGGGTTTACGATGGCAAAAAAGACAAATATTACCCATTTACATGGAATGGGGCCCTTTGCTCAACGCCTCCGAGATTTCTTCAGATAGATGAAGAACTGGTGAAGTCAGTACCTACAGCAGTCCTACTTTTCCTTGATACAACAGTAATCTTAAAAGAATATTTGACTCTTGCTAGCGTGAGACAAAATGCAGAAGCTCGTTGACCTAATCAAGGCAGATATTGCTACCACTGTAATTGCTTCCCTTGGGCTAATCGTCGCTTTTCTTGGATTGTCAATAAGTTTCTGGCAAGCCAGAAAACAGCAAAGAAAAGAACACTTAGAAGAAATTCGATTAAGGGAAATAGAGATAAAGGAAGCAGTTAAACAACGGGAACACATGGCGCAGCAAATGAAATTGCAAGCTCAACAGGTGAAGTTCCAAGGGGAACAAATAGCTCAAATTCTCGATTGGGTTTCCAAAATTACATTCCAGAACAGGAAAGACTAATGGACAAAATCTCACTACGTATTGCATTGTTTTGTATATGTCTTTGCGCTTTCGTTTCTTGTCTAGGACTGATAATTGTAATATTAGAGGCGCAGCCAATTCCACCAAGCTTAATTGAATTAATAATTACAATAATTGCCGTCATAGGAGCTTTTTTGGCTCCGTCACCCCTGCAAAAATAACGGAGTCTCACGTGAGCCATTCACTCGCCTTTACGATGCCGCTAACTGCGTCCAGTGACCTGATTTACGGCAGCTTGAAATTAGTTTATCGCGACGGACAATATATTGACTACATAGCAACTTCGGGTTGCCAGCAATGGCAGCAGCCGGGCGATGAATGGGCAAGGGGAAAAGGGCCGATTCCAGCAGGCTTTGACTACAGAATCCCCACAACTCCCTACTGGCTGCCGACACGAGGAATAGAAGGATTTTTCTTTCACATCACACCGGATCCAGTGTCAAGCTTGGGTGATACCAGAAGTGAGCTAGGGATTCACTTCGATGCCAATGCGCCAGGAAGTGCTGGGTGCATCGTGCTCAAAAATTTCTCGGGATGGCAAAGATTTTGCGATCGCATGGAGGCGATCGCAAAATCCGGCATCAAGTCAATTCCACTCTCGGTTAACTATCACTAAGGCAATTGTGGCTGATTTATAACGTGGCCGTAGTGCTGAAGGATCATCTTACCGTCGCGATGCCCAGCAATTTGAGCAACTTGTGGCACCGACAAGCCACTTTCGAGAGCTTGACTCAGAAGAGTGTGTCGCGTAGCGTAGGGCTTTCTGTAAGGAATATCTAAAAACAATAATGTGGGCATCCAACATTGAGAACGAAAATTGCCATGATCTATAATTTGCCCCTTGGGGCTTTTAAAAATTAGACCACAAGCATTCTCGGTAATTATTGAGCTAAAGAGAACAAAGACACGATCGGACATCTTCAAAGTGCGGACAGATTCTTTGGTCTTAGGAGATTTACAAATTTTCTGGTATTTCCCCCGCTGCCGAGACACCGACTGCCTGATAAAAATCAAGCGCTTTTCTAAATCAACACTGTCCCAAGTTAACCCGACAGCTTCCCCAGTCCTCACTCCCGAAAAAAGTAAAAATCGCACAAACGGTGCGTAAGTGACATAGACCCGATCGACATGATCTAATATTTTTTCGATTTCAGCGTCTGACAATGGCGCTTTTTTCTTGTCCGATCGCCGTCGTTCATCTTCGGTGGTAATGCGGGAGCGAACCTTCTTCAAGGGATTATCCACTGGCTCAACAAAGCCTTCTTCTACGGCCCACAGCAGGCACGATCGCAGCATCGATAATCGGCGGTTAAAGGTACTGGCAGCTAGCTTGCTAAATTGAAGCCATTCAATATTATCGAGCGAGGGATTTTTTGCCTTGACAAGCATAGCTCGTACACAGGCATAGTGATCGGCTGCGGTAGAATTTGGCAGATCAAGGGAGAAAACCCACTTGTCCCAAATGTCGAGCCATTTTAACTTCCGTCCTCCTTTGGCTAGCGGAATTTCAGCGCTACTTTTATGCCGATACTTTTCTAATGACGAATCAAAATGCCCAGCAAGAACATCATTTTCAATTCTTGTAGCAATAGCTGCGACCAATTGCCGATCGCGCTTATTTTCCCATTTACCCCCTTTCAAAGGGGCGAAGGAAAACGAAACACCCTCAACAGTGAATTGCAGGCGGACGCCTTGTCTATCTTTCGATGGCTTAATATTCATTTTTAGCGGAATTCCAGCGCAAATTTAAGTTGCGGTAGATCCTACTAATCTATCAAACTGCTGGGATTCTTACCAGCTATGAACGGGACAGACGGGGCTCGAACCCGCAACTTCCGCCGTGACAGGGCGGTGCTCTAACCAATTGAACTACTGTCCCTCGTTTTGCCTTTGTTTCAGGCACAATTTCTATTATGCAGATAACTGCACCGTTTGTCAAGAGGTTTTTTGAACTTTTATTTGGAAGCCCAAAATCTGAGTCTCTTGCAGGGGACTGAAGTTGTTGTCGCTCACCAAAATCAGACCTCTGCTACCATCGGCTAAATCGGGGCCAAATGTCAAGCCCTCAATGTTGTCTAGGGGGATTTTCAGGGTTTCCAAATCCAGCAGCAGCCGTTTTTGAGCGGGAGAAACCTCGCTGATAAGGCTTTTGAGGCTTGCGATTGCTTCAATGCGATCGGCTTTTTCCAAGGAAATCTCAAAAATTCTGATCGTCGTGCCGGTTTCCAGGGAGAAAGCGCGCTCTAAACTGATCAAGCGCTTGTCGTCGATCGCCAATAAATCCACTAAACCGTTGCTAGTTAATTTTCCCACAGGATTCGCGCCGGCGGGTAGCGCTTCGGTGATGTAGAGAAAAGAGGCATCTGGATTGCCGCTGACCGCATCGTACCGCAAAATCCGGCACGGGCTGCCTTTTTCCAGGGAAGTTACGGCGCCATCTTGAACTGTAGCGTTTTCGGTGGCGGTGAATAGGTATTTGCGATCGCCAGTTAAAGTCAAACTTTCAAAGGCGAGATTGTTGCGGATGCCTTTGGTGCCTTTGGCATCGGGCAAAAATAGGTCAGGAATTAAAAGCGTTTTCAGCAGTTTACCATCCAGGGAGAATTCTTTGATGAAAGGAGCGATTTGGCGATCGACATCTCCCTCGGAAGAAACAAACACGCTCTTGCCCGTAAAAGCTATCCCTTCTGGATCTAAACTTAATTCGGGAAAACTTTTACCGTTTTCATCCAATAAAGTCGTCACACCAGTAAATTCAATCTTTTCTTTTTCCAGTTTACCAGATGCCAAGTTAATTTTTAGAGAATAAAAGCGAGCCGGAGCCTTGCTGCTGCGATCGTCAGAAATGGCATAATAAACTTGTTTATCGGCATCATAGGTAATTGCCGAAAGCCCGCCAATTTCCGTTCCTTGCAACGGAGAACCTGTTGGAAATATTGCTCTCCCAATAAAATCTATTTTAGTTACAGCGAAAGACTGGGCTGACAGGTGGAGCGAGATAGCAACTGTTGCGGCTATCAAAAAACAGGCAATAAATATAGTTGCTTTTGCTAAATTTCGCATTTTACTTAATAATTAATGGTTTAATTCTAGCGCGTGTTTACCCAAGGTCCGGCAGGGGTTTAAACCCCTGCCTCATAGCGAAAGTCGTCTGAAGACGACTGTGGAATTTGACATAAATTGTCGGTGGAATCTGACGAAAAACGTGAGGAATCTTAGTTTTCTTTTAGAGGACTTTCGCTATGAGACAGCAGGGGTTTAAACCCGACCTCATAGCGAAAGTCGGTTAAAACCGACTGTGGAATTTGACATAAATTGTTGTCGGTGGAATGTGACCAAAAATGTGAGTAATCTTAGTCCTCTTTTAGAGGACTTTCGCTATGAGACAGGGGTTTTTAACCCCTGTCGGACTATCGGACAACCGCGAAATTTATGGCGCTTTTGGAGCGTTAAATCCTGTCTAACAAGCGTCAACCTTCCCATTTAACTATCAACTATGTTCGATCCAACAAAAAATTAGTCAACCAATCTTTAACTATATAAGTAGCGCGACAGTCGTCCTCATTGTAGCGGACGATCGCCTCCAAGAGATCTCGATCGCCCGTTTTGAGCCAATCATCGTACCAGCAGACACACTGAGCACCATTAGCCTTAGCATCGCGCCAGTCAAAACCCAACCAGCGCGCAATCGGTTTCAGCGCGTAACTTTCCACCGGCATAATCGCTTGTTGCGTCACTTGCTTGTGAATATCCACAAACCGTTTCAGCACCGGTTTCCACAGATAAGCTGGAGTGTTGTAAAGTTTAGCCAGCCGCTTAAAAGTCTTGACTTCGTAGTCGCAAAAGTGGAAAATCGGAGCAATGGGATAAGCCCACATTAATTCTAAAAATTGCTCCCAGATTGCACCTTCCTCTGCTGCTGATTCTGCCAGGAAACCGTGAAATTTTTCAGTTTTGTTGTACCTGTCCACAACTAAGACTCCGTGAAGATAATCTAAGTTTAAGTCGGGTTCCGCTTCAATGTCAAAGTAGAGTTCGATTGGGGCGATCGGCAAAAACACCGATTGAGAATAAGGAATAGGCTTGCTGCGGAGAATTGGCGCAGGCTTGGAAGGTGAAGCAGGCTTATTTTCTGTATTCTTTACCAGCTCAATTTTAGGAATTACTAAACTATTATTTGGATTTTCTGGTATTCTTATAAACTGATTGACCGCTGCCACAGCCGAACCTACATCCGTTACATCCGTTACAGAATCCGCTGCCGAACCTCTATCCGTGACATCGGTTAAATCCGTTAAAAAATCCGTTTCTGAACTTCCTTCATCTCGCAGCAGGGGTTGATTGAGCAAGTGAGATTGAGCTTGCCGCACCACATCAAAAGCCACTTTATCGGGAAATTCTGGATAACTACCTAGCAATTGGGAACTAGCATTAGCGAGAGATTCAACATCAGTAATTTCGAGACTCTTTAGTCTAGCATAGCGGCCGGCAGTAACTCCGGGCAATAGTGAAAGATGTTTAATAGATTCGGCTTCGGCGTGACAGACAGTATACCAACCGCAAAGATTGCACTTTTGGCGGGAAATGAAAACCTCCGGCTTATCCCGATTTTCGATCATCTCAATGCAGTCGTCTAAAATGTCGAACATCTCAGGAGTCCGCCGATCGAGATTAACTTCCCAAAGCCCTTTTTTTCGTAGCATCAGCCACGCACGATCTGGCATTCTTTCCTGCATGGAAGCTAATACTTGGGCGTGAAAAGCTGCAATAATTTGATAGTCTAATTTTGGTCGCTTGCTAAGCCAAATATCCGCAGTTGCATAACTCCAATCGCCAAATTTGGATTGTCCGGGCTGCTTGATTAATAAATGCGGGCGGCTGACTAAGGTAATATTTGAAGAGTGAAGGGTGGAGGATGAAAGATGCAGGGGAATTTCGGGAATTTCGCCAAATTCGGGGAAGTATTGACTGTCAATTCCTACCAGAGAATCTTTTGCGCCGCTGGTTTTACCGAATTCGCCCCGGATGAGCACTCCTCGATAAATGCGATCGACTCCTTGCTGCATTAAACTCAAGGTAGCGGCCGCCCCAGCTTCCCAATCTCCTCTACGATATGATGGTTGTTGGTAAGTCTCGTGTTCTAAAACCTGCTGCTGGTACGTCCCGCTGTCGCGCATCAGTTTCAGCAGAAAGTCGCTGGGAGGATCTAGTTGTTTCCAGTCTCCGCAGGTGTCTAAAAATGCTCGGAGATGGCATCGCTGATAGGAAAGTAAGAGTTTGTCAGTTATTAACATTTAGTGTTGGCAAAACATAGAATAATTAGAAGTCATTAGTCATTGGTCATTAGTCATTAGTCATTAGTCATTAGTCAGGGAGCATTTTGGCGGAATCCAAAAACTAGATTTTACGACGACTTACTGTCCTCAAATATCACTACAAATTCCCCAAAGAGATGCTGAGGGAGGAAGAAGGAGGAAGAAACCTTTTTTAGAGAGGTTTTTGACGATCGACATTTATGCAATATTAAGGCTATCAATAATTCCCCAGAAAAGTATGACAAAGGACAATCACCGGCAACAATTCCCAGCTTTGGCCAATAAAGCTTATTTTAACTACGGCGGACAAGGGCCGCTCCCTGAGCCTGCTTTAGAGGCGATTTATGAGGCTTACAAGCGGGTGCAGCTTGGGGGGCCGTTTTCGGGGGAGGTGGGGGCTTGGGTGGTTCAGGAGGCGATGCTGACGCGACGGGCGATCGCATCTGAGTTGGCCGTACCTGCTGAAACCATCGCCCTGACTGAGGATGTCACGGTGGGCTGCAATATTGCGCTGTGGGGCATTGACTGGCAAGCGGGCGATCGACTGCTGCTTTCTGATTGCGAACATCCGGGCATTGTAGCTAGTGTAATGGAATTACAGCGCCGTTTCAACATTGAGGTTGATGTTTGTCCGCTGGCGGCGACTTTGAATGAGGGAGATCCAGTGCAGGTAATTGCTGATAGTTTGCAGCCAAATACTCGCTTGTTGGTAATCAGTCATATTTTGTGGAATACCGGTCAAGTTTTGCCTTTGGCTGAGATTGTGAAAGTCTGTCATGAACCCCCCCTAACCCCCCCTTGGCAAGTATTGAATGAACCCCCCCTAACCCCCCCTTATCAAGGGGAGGGACAAGAGGATTTGCCTGTGAATAATCACAAAGTCAGAGTATTAGTTGATGCGGCTCAATCTGTCGGGGTTTTGCCTTTAAATTTGATTGAGTCGGGGGTTGACTTTTATGCTTTTACTGGTCATAAATGGTGGTGCGGCCCGGAGGGTTTGGGCGGACTTTATGTGAGTGCGGATGCTTTAGTAGATTTGCAGCCAGTGTTTATCGGTTGGCGGGGAATTGTGACGGATTCTAGTGCTAAAGTGCTTGGATGGAAGCCTGGATCTCAGCGCTACGAGATTGCGACTTCGGCTTATCCTTTGTATTCTGGTTTGCGAAGTGCGATCGCCCTGCAACACGAATGGGGTGCGATCGAGCAAAGATATGCAGAAATTTGTCGTTTGAGCAAGTATCTTTGGCAGCGTTTGTCGGAAATAAGTCATGTAGAATGTTTGCGGAAATCAGCGCCGGAAGCGGGTTTAGTTTCTTTTCGATTGACTAATGGGATGCCACACAATCAGTTAGTTGGTTTGTTGGAGAAACAGGGAATTATGGTAAGGACAATTCTGAATCCTGACTGCGTGCGGGCTTGCGTTCACTATTTTACCACTGAGGCGGAGATCGATCGGTTGGTAGGGGCGATCGCCATACTGTAGGGTGCGCCGCCGTTGTTAATATATTGTCGGGTCGATCGACAGCAATAAGTAAGGTTTGTAGTGAGGACTTTAGTCCTCTGAAGCTGCGGACTGAAGTCCTCACTACGAACCGTTTTTAGGGCGCTTCAACTCTAAAAAATATTATTTCAAACAAGCATTCTATGTTGATTTTTTGCGTGATTTACCTGATAATACTGTTTCGCCCCTGTGTTTTTCTGCGATGATATGGTCTACCTGATGAGACGAGAGGGCGAGTGTTTCTGGGATTAAACAATATTCACAGCATCCTGTGGCGCGATCGCATATCATGCGTCGCAAACTAGCTGAAACGTAGGTTTTGCTCATGCAGCCTCGCTCATTTTCACCAAAGCTTGCGTTTTTGCAATGCGTACTAAATGTTCGACAAATTCGTATTGTTGCCACAAACCCTGCTCGATCGGCGTGAGTCCTTCTGTACGGTTTTTTTCTAATAAAGTATCGATTTCTGCTTGAAGAGAGTCGGACAAACGCAGGGCTAATATTTCTTGTGGCGACGGTAAACTTGCTATAAATTCTAAGATCTGTCTGAGTCCAGAAAAACCGTTTGAAGGATTGGCTTCGACTTCCCTCAATCCCAGCATCAAAATCTGTGGTAATTCATCTTTGAGAGGATCTAATCGCAGTGCTAGTTCGTCGGAAATTTGAAGAGTAATTGTTGCCATTTTTTTTAGTTGCTGACACTCTCATTTAATTTTAGCATAATATCAAGTTCGCTCGCTCTTTATGTAAAGGGGATTCGCACGCAGTCAAACACAGGTGAGTTGATTTATATTCTAATGGCTATGATGTGCCTTGGGGTAGAGTCGATTTGACAGACCGCGATCGCCCATCCGATCGTCCCAACCCCCACATCCACGAATTTCGCTATAATTGGGAACAAAAAAGATGGGAATCTGGATTGAAACAATTTTGGTGGTATCCCAGAGATGTTGATTAACTAAAGGATAAATTATGGATGCCTGTTTTGAAATATTGCTTTCTACAAGACAGACTCTTGAGTATTTAGAATGTCATCAGGAAACTTTTACTTGGGGTGGTGTAGAATATCCTCAAGGCGAAAAATATTACCTCTGGGGCAAGCATATAAAATTAGTAGAGCGACAAATTCCGCCCCATATAATCAAGCTTTTGCCTTCCGTTTGGGGAAATATGGAATGGCTGAATTTTTCGGTGCAAGGGAAAGGATTGGACTTGTTAGAATCCGAGGTGAATGGCTCGGAGATAGATTGGGAAAGCAAAAGTTTTGATGAATTTCTCAAAGCGATTTTGACAGAGCAACCTCAATGGGTTGTAATATTTGAATGGCACTGCGATCGCATAGATAGTCTGTACCAACAGAATGTTAGTGAGTGCATCTGTCAGATTAAAAATAACTTGAAATGGGATAATAAGAGAGAGGGATTTCTCGTACTATCTTTACCGGAAAATGAGGTTGGCTCATCTGCGAACACTACTGAGTGGGAGTTTGCGGAAATCTGGGCTGATAGTCTGATATCTCCTCCTTATATCCTGATGCTAGTTAAGAAAAAATCAGGGATATTTTGCATTCATAATCCGGCACAAAACTATAAAGTTATTTTTTCTAGTGAGAATTACGAAGCTGCTAAAATGTGGCTGCTAGAGGATGAATATGAGCGTTTGAATAATCGCATTTTGCAAGAAGTATGAAGAGATGCAGCTAAAATGTCGCCGATCAACTCAAGTGGGACTTACCTCCAAGGGAAGATTTAGCAGTAGAGGGGTGAGATTACAGGGCATTGTGCTAAACTAAGAGTTAGAGTGCATATATATTCCCTATGACTAACCAGCGCCTAGCATCCTTCCAAACAGCCTTCCAGAATCTTCAGTTACCTCCCTTGAGCACCGCAGAGCAACTGAATAGATTTCATGTGGAATATGGTACTGAAATTTTAGAAGAATTAGATCATTTGGTTGAAGATTGCTCACCAGACGATAACAAAATCATTTTTACAGGGCATCGTGGGTCAGGCAAATCGACATTGCTGGGTCAATTCTGCCAGGATACGAAGGATCGCTACTTTGTAGTTTTCTTTTCAATCGCTGACATGATTGGAACATCAGAAGTGGATCATGTCACCATTTTGTTTGCTATGGCAGTACAGCTTATGGAAGCAGCAGAAAAACGCCAGATTAAAATCGGTTCTAAAACAAAAAAAGCTTTTTATCAGTGGCTTGATGAGCATACTAGAACTGAGGAAACTTCCTTTGAATCTGGCATGGAGTTAGAAACGAGTGGAGAAGCTGGTGTCAATGCTTTATTTGTCAAATTCTTTGCCAAATTGAAAGCAACTTTGAAGGCTAACTCTGTGATTCGTGAGGAAATTACGACTAAGTTTGAAAGACGGATTTCAGAGTTGATCGATCGCATTAATGATATCGCTGTTGCGATTCAAGCGGGGTGCAGACAAGAAGTTCTGGTCGTGATTGACGATCTTGATAAACTAGATTTAGAAACGGTTAATCGCGTTTATCGAAATAATATCAATGCGTTATTTCAACCTCAATTTCGGATTATTTATACAATTCCAATGGCGGCGACACGAGATCTGTCGTTGCGAGGAATTATTCAGAATGCTACTAAAAATAAGATTCAATCCATGTGGGCGACGAAGTTGTTTCCGCGTGGAGAAGATAGAGTTGCCAATGCCTCTCCTGTCGCAGAAGCTGTAAAAGTATTTGAACAAATTCTTTACAAGCGAATCCCCAAGGAGTTGATTGCACCGGAAGCAACTCAGATGATGATTGTCAAAAGTGGTGGTGCATTGCGAGAATTTATTCGTTTGGCTAGTCTGTGCTGTGGGTTATGTTTGAAGCAATTACGTCGCACACCAGACAAGCAAGATTTGATAATTACGCCTGAGATTTTGGAAAATGCTATTAAAGATTATCGAATTAATTTAACAGAACCCCTGGGACAAAATCGCTATCAAATTCTAGTGGATGTATACCAAAATTATTTACCCAAAGATGGGATGGATCAGGATTTCTTAGATTTATTGCACACGCTCTATATCCTAGAATATCGCAATGACGATTTGTGGTTTGGAGTTCATCCAGTGGTTCAGGAAATATTGCAGCGGCGTGGCTTAATTGGAGCGGAGGGGTAAATGCTTGACAGTGAAATCGTGGACGATCAATCAATTAATGAGGATAGTTACGATGGTCTTGTCTCTTTAATTGAAGCAAGTAAAGGTGTATTGTCATTGTTGATTGCTTCCTGTAAACCAGGAGATTTTCAAACCCAGATTATTAATCGTTACGAGGCCGAACTTGCTCCCAATATCTCCTGTTATCGAGTGGTATTGAATCAACAAGAACCGAGTATAAGGGCTGCATTGGAGCAACTGGTTAAGGATTGCCCAGAGTTAAAAGAATCCCACGCATCAGCCGCAATTACTGTAACGGGAACGGAGGCTTTGATGGAGTTTGTGTCACAAGCTGACTCTAATCATCGGTCTGAGTTAAGCCGTTTTTTCGGCTATTTGCAATGGACGCGGGAGGGGTTACGGGAGTTTCCTTATCCCATTGTACTTTGGGTAACACCAAATATTCTGAGTCGCTTGAGTCGGGAAGCGCCGGATTTTTGGAGTTGGCGGAGTGGTGTATTTCGATTTGTAGCACCGGTGGTGCAAGAAACAGGTGTGGTTAATTGGAATGGGGAAATTTCTCTGCTGATTGAGCCTGAGAGAAGAGAGACTTTACCGCTAGATGAACTGTTAGATCAGGTAGAAAACCTGGAGCAACAAGCGATGGAAACTCCTGCATTAGCAACGCTATACAATCGAGTTGCTAATAGTTATGCAAGCCTGGTAAACACGCGCAAACCAGAGGATTATTCACAGGAGCTCGATCGGGCAATTCATTTCTTTGACAAGTCACTTGCTTTGCAAAGAAAATTGAACTTACCCCAGGCGGAGTCTGAGACTTTGTTAGAGTTAGGCGATCTTTACCGTGACTTAGGATTGTGGGAACGGGTATTCCATCTATATCAGCAGTCTTTAGAAATTGCTAGGAGTTTGAAAGATAGCCTAGGAGAGGCTGCTGCTTTGGGACGACTGGGGAATCTTTACCAAGAATATCCTCAAGGCTATCGGGCGAATAATTTAGAACGGGCGATCGCATCTTACGACGAAACCCGCGCCCAAGTCTACCTGCAACTAATTAACACCCTGCTGAATTGCCACAACGGAGACGAACCGCAGATTTTACAGAATAACTCAGAATTATTAGATCGTGGATTTCTGGAAACTTGCAAGTCAGTAGCGGCAAAGTTAACAGAACAAGGAGGCGAAAATGGCGCTAATTTCCTCCGAAATCTGGCAAGTCATTTAGGGCAATTCATCGATAACAGAATCAGGGGAGAAAGCGCTGATAATATCGAATGGGCGATCGCATTTTACCGAAATGCACTAGAAGTTTATACCCTTGAAGCTTTTCCCGAATATTGGGCGATGACGCAAAATAATCTGGCAAATGCCTACAGTAACAGAATCAGGGGAGAGAGGGCTGATAATCTAGAAAAGGCGATCGCATTTTACCGAAATGCACTAGAAGTTTATACCCTTGAAGCTTTTCCCGAATATTGGGCAATGACCCAAAATAATCTGGCAACTGCCTACAGTAACAGAATCAGGGGAGAAAGGGCTGAGAATATCGAACGGGCGATCGCATCTTACACTGCTGCATTATCCGTCTACACCCCCGATGCCTTTCCCGAATATTGGGCAAGGACGCAAAATAATCTGGGAGAAGCCTACAGTAACAGAATCAGGGGAGAAAGGGCTGAGAATATCGAACGGGCGAAAAAGTGTTATGAAAATGCTTTAACAGTCAGAACTCGTGAGGCTTTCCCGCAAGAACATACAGAAACTTTGTTTAATTTAGGTAATCTTGATCGAAACAAGCAGTAATGGCAATTAGCTGATGATACCTACTCCCCTGCCCTTAAAACAGTAGAATTTTTAAAGGGTTAAATTCATTAATCAATCTCGACTTACCACTCCGACAAAAGAAACCGGGTTTTTACTTAATCTGTCGTCTTCAACGCAGTATTATCGCAAAAACCCGGTTTCTGAGATCCTAATTAGTGACTGTGCCCCTGCCCGCCATGAGAATGTCCGTGATCGTGAGAATGCCCGTGCCCGTGAGAATGCCCGCCATGAGAATGCCCGTGTTCCCCATGAGAATGCCCGTGCTCCCCATGAGAATGACTGTGCTCGCGGTGTGTGGAAGCCAAACTCGGATTAACAGCAACTGCCGTCTCATTCAACAACGCTTCAATCTGCGGATTTGCCCACTCAGCCGCCATTTTCAGAAACTCTGGACGATCGTTCACGCAAGGCAATTTGCGGTAAGTTACACCTTGACGCTGTTTCTGCAAAGACTCAATCACGTGGTCAACATCTAACAAAGTTTCGTGATTTTCAGTCGCAAATCCGATCGGCATAAACACGATCGCAGTTGCACCCAAATCAATCAAATTCTTCGCAGCCAACGTCGCATCCGGCTGTGTCCATTCAATCAGCGGCGTGTCGTGATTCAGCCAGCCCACCGAAATCAAAGGATAGCGATACATCAAACGTTCCCGCACGCGATCGTACAAAGCTTGACTTTCCACAATCCCCGAAGTAAAGCCCTTCGCCTTGTGCGGACAACCGTGATTCATCAACACAATCCCAATTTGAGAAGGCAAATGCGCTACAGCCAAATCATTCTTAATCTCATCTTCAACCATATCAGCCATTAGCTGAATGTAAGCCGGTTCATCGTAAAAAGAAGGAATGTAGCGCTGTCCTTTTACCCAATGTTCCTTACCATCAAATGTTTGAGCTAAAGCCTTATTCACCTGTTCTACAGCAATGCCGCTGGTGAAAACAGAATCAACAACCAACAGCGGATAAATCAGAATCTTATCAAAGCCTTCAGCTTTAATTTGCGGAATTACTTGTTCCGGCAAAAACGGCGCGCAAAAGTTAAAAGCTTTGAACACTTTTACCCGATCGCCCCATTTTTCCTGCAAATTCTTTTCAATCCCCGCCCGCTGCTGTTCAAAAATAGCATTGTGCGGCGAAACAAATTGACCGTGCTGGTGACTCCATTCGTGCAAGTCAAAGATTGCTAAAATCTTGGCCAGCGGCGGATAAATCCAAGTCGGTACCGGGGCAAACTTTGCCGTAAGTAAATTTAAAGCTTGTTCGTTGTAGTTGGCAAAATCGTCGTAGCTTTCGACTTCGCCGTAACCCATCAGCAAGACAGCAACCCGGTCATTACTTGCGGGTGCAGCAGATATTTTGAACTCGATTTTTTCTGGAGAAGCAACCACTTTGTATTCCTCAATTTTATTTATTATGAACTACCCGACGCTGACCTACGGTACAGCACGGGCTTCCCAATTCAATGACAACCGCCAAGCGAACTCCGTAGTCTTTTTGGTCTTACATTGCCTCCAAGGGCAGGAGTCCTGGTTCCCAAGACCCATACTTTTTCTTGCAACACGCTCCGTTTAGCTTGGTTTTTGCATTGGAGGTAATGGTCAAGATGCTTCACTACATCAAAAAATTTGCTCGTTTCGTCATCCACCCCGACGCTGTTCCCAGTGGCGAAGAGGAATTCGACTTTGGGATGGAATCGTCAACTTGCTGGCATTTATCCCGTCGCTCACCCTCGATTGAGTAGAGTGCGGGGCTTCTGCTGGTCAAGCTAAATCGGCTTTTTGGTTCCGACCCGAAACTCGTAGGGTGGCTAGAACTAGAATCAGACTTTGTTAAGCCTGACAGGGAATGGGGCCAGGGGGGATAAGTTTTATGTTTTCTTAAGACTCTCTCGCCTTGCCTCGGATTCCGCAGGTTTGGAGCGTTCCCAGCGTTTATTTTGGGGGGATATTCTTCAAACTTTCCGCTATCATGAGTTTAACATCCTATCCCCCCGTATGGCATATAATTAGTTATGGTGTACAATAAAGTAAAGTTATGTTAAGCTCTTGATTAATTTTATTGAAGCATGATGAGACTGGTAATTTGCCCCGGAATCCACGACCCAAAACTCACTGATTGTTTCCTAGAGGGACTTTCGGAAGTTTGGGGAGACCTAGAACCCCGGCAAAATACCCAGACATTCTACTCTGTTAAGATTTTTCCCGCTCATAAATATCCGCCTTTTTCAGCTCTTGACATATTGCACTTTCTGTGCAGCCAAGACTTAGCAGGAGAAAGTTTAGTATTTGTCAGCTTTTCGGCAGGAGTAGCCGGGGCGATCGGGGCGGCTTGGATGTGGCAGCAAATCGGCGGCCGAGTTGGGGCATTTTTTGCCCTAGACGGCTGGGGAGTACCCCTGGGGGGCAATTTTCCCATCCACCGCATCAGCCACGATCGCTTCACGCACTGGAGCTCGGCAATTCTCGGCTGCGGTGGAGACAGCTTTTACGCAGATCCCGCGATCGCACATTTAGATTTGTGGCGATCTCCCCAGACGGCAAAAGGCTGGCAAATCAGCCAAACCTCCGCCGGCATCGAGACAGCCGCACCGACAACCGCAGCACAATTTTTAGTCCACCTATTGAAACAGTACGGAGTCCAGTCAGTTGTTTAATTTAGATTTAGTATCATCGGCGATCGCACCTATTGTCACCGTTTCTCGCTTAGAAAATCCTCTTTCTTCAGGTAGAACAAACAGCCTCAAACAGTGGTTAATATTTAGCGCCTCAGCATTTTTAGTCTCAATTCCCGTCTTCGTGCAAGCACCATTAGTGCGTTTATATCCAACCATCAGTTTGCTCTCAACTATCCCCTGGTTCGTACTTAGTTTAATCCTAATTTTTCGCCCCAAAACCCAAGTTTGGGGAGACTTATTATTAGGCTTTGCCGGATGTTGGCTGGCAGGTTCCATCTATTGGGGCTGGTTTAGATGGGAACCAATTTTGCACTTACCTATAGAATCAATTGGCTTGCCCTTTGCTATTTGGTGCTTGAACAAATCCTGGGGAAAAGTTGGCGGGTATTTTTACTTGGGTTCGCTATTTGGCACTGCTATTACTGACTTATATTTTTATTTAACTGGGTTGATGCCCTACTGGCGCAAAGTCATGCACGCGGAACCGGAATTCGCGATGCCGATTTTTCAAAGTGCGATCGGGCAAATCGACACTCCTTGGGGCATAGGCTGCGCTTTAGTTTTAATCGCTGTGCTGCTAACAGTCGGTTTGCTGAGTTTGCGCCCTAGCCTGCACTGGCGCGCCTTCAGCGGAGCAGTTTTGAGCACGCTTTTGGTGGATGGTTTGTTTTGGCTGGCTGCTTCTGCCGCTTAAAATTGCCACAGTCTATCTACATTGTAGGGTGCGCACTGCGCACAGAGAGACCTAACAAAAATGGCGAGGCTTATCTAGCACTTCTCAGTTGTAGGGTGCGTCAGTCTGAAGGTGAGCACAAAAAATTTTGGTTTATAAACTGACGCACCTTACTTGTTGTCGTTAGGAATTCTATTTTTTATTATCCCCCATGTTCACTTGATATAAGTCACAGGATAACCAGGATTAGTTGGATTGCCGATTAACCGCTGATTTTTACAATCCACAAGCAAATCTAACTTCTCCAAAACCACCTGACCAATCAACACCTCATCACCTGTCACCAGAGCATCCTCCGTAGTCCTGCGTCCATCAATTTCAATTAATATAGCCTCCGTTACTCCTACGGTTTCTTGACGACCATCAGCATACTTAACAACTTGCTGTCCTATAATCCGCAAACCTAGCTGCTGTAACATCTCTCCTGAAATTACTAGGTAAACCGATCCTGTATCTACTAAAGCTTCTGTTTCACACTCGCGCAACAGCCGAGGCGCGAGCAACCCACGGCTAACTAAAGCTTCATCTATGGCATTTGTCAGCTTTACCTGAGTCTTAACTGCCCCCATATTCTTGATGCCATCCAATTCTAATTTATTTAATTCTTTCATACTAAATTTCCTTTGAATCTTTTTATGCTTACATTATACGATTCCTGCTAACCCAGACGCGATCGCCCCAGAGTAACCCAGATTTACTGAACAATTATGAGTTAAAATCTAAAATCTAAAATCCAAAATCTAAAATCTAAATCATGGCTTTCATTTCAGTTCGCGGTGTAGAACATTATTACGAGTGGATAACAGCAGACAATAGCGCCCAACCCAGCAGCAAACCAGTGATGGTATTTCTCCACGGCTGGGCTGGCTCGGCTCGCTACTGGGAAAGCACGGCGCGCGCTATTGCTGATGATTTTGATTGTTTGCTGTACGATATGAGAGGTTTTGGCCGATCGCCCTTACCGCCATCACCTCCTGAGTCCAGCTACGAACTTGAAACCTACGCCCGCGACTTAGCCGAATTATTAGAAGCTCTGAATTTAAGCCGCGTCTTTCTCAACGCTCACTCTACAGGAGCATCTATTGCTACTTTATTTCTCAACCTTTACCCCGAAAAAGTAGAAAAAGCCATTCTCACTTGCAGCGGCATTTTTGAATACGATGAGAAAGCCTTTACAACTTTTCACAAATTCGGCGGCTATGTAGTCAAATTTCGCCCGTCTTGGCTGGCTTCTATCCCGTTTGTCGATCGCATCTTTATGGCCCGGTTTTTGCGCCAATCTCTCCCCACAGCGGTGAGTTTAGCATTTCTCAAGGATTTCTTAATGGCCGACGAGGAAGCTGCGATCGGTACAATGGTGACAGCAGTCAGCAAAAGAGCAGCCGAGGAAATGCCCCAGGAATTCGCACGGTTGAGCGTTCCCACGCTGCTGGTGGCCGGAGAGTTCGATCGAATTATCCCCGCCGTCATGGGAGAGCAAGCAGCCTCTCTCAGCAAAAAAGTAGAATTTGTTATAATTCCCAATACAGCTCACTTTCCGATGCTGGAGGATGCCGCAACATATTTGCAGCTAATCCGGGACTTTTTGCCAGCAGCGGCTTAGCTGAGTTGTTGTTCATCAAAAAATTCTGTAGAAACCCCGTCGTTCTGCGACGGCTTTTACTAAAATAGAGGTGGTCGTTGACCCACCCGCGACAACGGAGACATAAAGCCTAACACCAAAGTTCGTCCACACAAGTAGACGACGGCGAGGAAAAGTTGGTAGACCGGGAAAAGCTTGAGAGGCAATGGTAAACATCCTTGAAAGACATAAACTTTCATAAGTTTTTTGGTTTTTTTTGACTGTTTGTTTAAAACCGCAGGGCTTGCGGGGCTAGTCTGTGGAGCGAACATAAGACCAAATCCCATTGAGGGTGGAGGCAGTTGCTATGAAGCAGAAAAACCAAGAAGTGATTCTTGGAATCACCGTTGCTTTAGCGGGCGTGAGGATGTCAAGTAATGTACGATCGGGGAAGCAAGCTTTTACAGCAGCTTTTGCTCCGATCTTAATTTTTAATTCCTAATTTCTTAAAGCGAAAGGTGGTATCATGAACGACCTCGACCAATACTATAAAGTGCTGGGACTCTTGCCGGGAGCTTCCCGAGAAGAAATTACTCAAGCCTACAAGGATTTAGCGTTCATTTGGCACCCCGATCGCATCCCTAAAGATAATCCTAGACTACTCCAAAAAGCTGAAGAAAAGATTAAGGAAATTAATCAAGCTCGCGAACAATTGCGATCGATTCAGCCAAGAGGTCAAAATCAGAACACTCAGCACAAAAACACTCAGCACAGAAATACCCAGCAACAAAACACCCAGCAACAAAACACCCAGCACAGAAATACTCAGCAACAAAACACCCAGTACAGAAATACTCAGTATCAAAATACTCAGTATCAAAATACTCAGTATCAAAACACCCAGCAACAAAACACTCAGCAACAAAACACTCAGCACAGAAATACCCAGCAACAAAACACCCAGCAACAAAACACTCAATATAGAAACACCCAGCACCAAAACACCCAGCACCAAAACACCCAGCCACCACCAGCAACGCCAAAAGAACCGCGCTACTATTCCGAGCCCTATTCAGGAAAACCTGCTGGCAATTATGCGGGAAACTATGGTGGAAACTATACTGCAAATCCCACCGGGCCCTATTCAGATGCGTCGCGCTACCAATCGCAGCAACCGCACCCATCTCAGTCTTACCGACAAGCAGCACCGCAAGCTCCCGATTTGAGCGGTTCCAACTTCAAAGGAGCTTCCTTAAAAGAAAAGGATTTTTCAGGGAGAAACTTGAGCAATGCAAATTTGAGTGAAGCCGACTTAAGCGATACTTTTCTGCACAATGTCAACCTCACAAGTGCGAATTTACAAAAAGCTAACTTGTTTAGGGCTAACCTGTTAGGAGCTTGTTTGATTAATGCCAACTTGAGAGAAACCAATTTAATCGGAGCGGATTTGAGCGGTGCAGACTTGAGCGGTGCGGATTTGACGGGTGCTAAAATCGGTTATGGCGATCGCGTTATGGTAAAACTCACCGGAGCTAGATTAACAGGTACAATCTTACCCGACGGTACGGTACACAGTTAAAGGATTGAGTTTTTCCTCACTTCTCAAGCCAAAAATCTAGTTTCGGCAAATTGTTACTCCCAACTTTTATCACGATCTCTAGAACAACCCCCATAAAATAGGTTCGTAGTGAGGACTTTAGTCCTCTCAATTAGAAGAGGACTAAAGTCCTCACTACGAACCTATAGCCGTTAAGTTATGTCAAATTATAAGCTGTTCCACATTTAACTTGCACACTTTAGTATTACCTTTGTGTTTGAATTTTATCCCGATTTCTTCATCTGCTGCTTGCTCGCAGACAGGTAATACCAACCGATAAAACTCATTAAAGGAAATGGGTTCAAAACTTTAAATAACAGCATTTCGTTGTTTCGATCGATAAATTTCATAGCCTATGCCAAAAATCCTCTTCGGGACTTACGCACTCCGATGGAACAAACCGGGTTTTTTCACGAAAATATTCGCTGGGAGTCTTTAATATCGGTAAAAAACCCGGTTTCTGGGCCCCCATGCGTAAGTCCTATTTTTTTTGTGATAAAATCTTAGGAATTCGTTGTTGCTGCTAATTCGGTTGTCTCAGATTGAAACAGGAGTTTGCCCTCGCAGGGAACTAAAGTCTGGTAGAAAAACTTTTTACAGCGATTGTGTTCATCGGCAATTACTACTCGCGCCTCGTGTCCGGTGCGAAATACCTCAGCGCGATCGCATTCTTCATAGGCAGCAATAATCACAAAATCTCCAGGATCGCACAAATGAGATGCTGCACCGTTGAGACAAATGACACCACTTCCCGGCTCTCCTGGCAACACATAGGTTGACAAGCGGTTCCCATTACTAACATTCCAAATTTCCACCTCCTGTAAAGGCAGAATTCCCACCTTATCGATCAATTCATTGTCAATGGTGACGCTACCTACATAATTAACATTTGCATCCGTTACGCGCACTCCATGTAGCTTAGCGTGCATCAGTCTAATTCTAGCCATTGTTTTTTTCCTGTACTGTATATGTCAGTCGATTTTATATTTTATATTTTATATTTCAATACTCGGACAGTTTTAGGCAGAATCGAATATCTAAAACCCTTACTGGCTATAGTGTGAACTATTTTTTCTTTCCTTTGAGTTTAGCCTTCAGTTAAAAAAAAAATTAAAAATGCAAAGGCTTGCGCTGTAAAGCTTACAGAGGCTTTAAAAAACTGTCCGAAGTATTGGTATTTTATATTTTAGATTTATACCAATTTAAAAAAATAATGCAACAGTATTCTTGTCCCCCCCCCCGCAATACAGCGGGGGGCTAGGGGGGGTCGAAGAGTGTTGCACGATTTTAGAAAAATGGTATTACTTCCAGTATTAAATTTGGGAGCTTGAACTTGAGTCTCAAATCTAAAATTGAGGAATTTCTACTGTCATATCACCAATAGCAAACTATTCTCTCTAAGAGTAGCTTACTGCATCCTTTCCTTGAGTGCACTACCAATTACTTCCGGCGGCGCAGCTTTCGCCCAGCAGCCAGCATAGCACCTCCCGCCATCAAACCTCCGACAGTCATCGGTTCTGGAACCGGTTCAGCTTCTACCGTCTCCACAGAACTGCTTTTAACCAATACAGCCACCGATTCGGGAACTGTATCAGCTTTTATGGTTCCCACAGAACCGCCTTTAATAAATACAGCCGAATCAAAATTACCGTCGCCCACATCTTTCATGCGAATGCTGAGAACATTTGTCTGATTTTGCTTGAGCAAACCCTCAAACCCTAAAACTTTAGTAAAACCGTCTAGCTTAATGATGTTAGCCGCAATACCTTTCAAACTTGGGTTGTTAATATAGTCTGAGTGATCTGTAGAGCGATTATTTGGATCGGGAACGAGATTATTAATTGTAACTGTTTTGCCGTCGCTCAATTTTGCTAAGTTACGACCATTCAGCAACAGTTCAAAATCGTCATTATATTCAGAACCGCCGAACTCAGGAAACTCCTCTGAACCAAATACATACTCAAAGAACAACTTTTCAGCAGTGTCGTCAGCAAAAAATCTGAGGTCTAGCTGAGTTAAATCCCCAGCTTCGCCCTTTACTCCAAAGTCCGTGTTTAAATCACTGCCGTTGGTCATTAGGTTATCTTTCCGATTCTGACCCGGTATATCGGTGACTTTGCCAGTGCTGAGAACAACGCCTGACTGCAAACCAAAAGGGTCATTAGTAAAAGTACCAAAAGCAGCCTGATTTCCGGTAATTAAAACAGAGAAATCACTCAAGCCCGCTGTATTCTTTCCTAATAAATTTTTTTTCAAGATCTCAGTGTTATTAGTCGCGCCTACCGAAAATGCCATTGCTGGTGATGCCAAAAAGCTCAGAGCAGCAGTCAAGGTAGCAGTTAAGGCAGAACTTTTGTGAGAAGTTATCATATTTTTTGGGTTAAAAAACTAAGATTATTTAAGGTATAACTTCATTTTCACATTAGATAAGCATCAATGTCTAGTGCCTTTACAATGACTTTACATCTACGTAATTTTACGGCTTGGGGGGTTAATGATTTTAGCTGTTTATTAGCAGTTATTCAATCTATAAATTTCAGGGGAAAAATACAAATCCCAAAATATACGTACACAGACTAATAATTTTAGGAAGTACGCACAGGATATTAAAGAAACCGGGTTTTTATGTGGTTTGCGATCGCCCTTGACAAAAGATTTTGCCCAAAAAACCCGGTTTTTGGGTAAATCCGCCATTGACATCAAGTGGGGTCGATCGACCTCACTCGATATCACAACTAATGACTAATCACTAATCACCGATCGCTAAAACCCCTTTGCTTCTCCTTCCCCGCGCGGATCGGCCGCCCCTTCCAACCAACCGTCACCAGTCAGGACGATCGCATTGGCATTTCCCCAGCCGTCGCGTTCAAAAATCTGATGTCCCCGCCTGCGTAACTCCTCAAGCGTCCCAGCCTCAAAACCTCCGCGTTCCACCATCAGGCGATCGGGCTGCCACTGATGGTGAATCCGGGGTGCAGACACAGCATCGCCGACATTCATCTCGTAAACCAACACGTTGAGGACAATTTGCAGCACCGTGGTAATAATCGTACTGCCTCCAGGAGCCCCCGCAGCGAGGCGAAATTTGCCATTTTGCGTCACGATAATGGGCGTCATGCTGGATAAAGGAGTTTTAAGAGGGGCGATCGCATTTGCCTCACCGCCCACCAAACCAAACAAATTCGGCACTCCCGGCGCAGCAGCAAAATCATCCATCTCATTGTTGAGCAAAATTCCCGTACCCGCCGCCACAACCCCAGCACCAAAACGGCCATTCACCGTAAACGTCAAACTCACAACATTGCGCTCTTTGTCAACTACCGTTAGGTGCGTAGTTTCCGGCGACTCGTAGGCAAAGCGGCTCAAAGTTTGAGCGTCAACAGCTTTTACCTCCCTCGAAGGTTTGGCTTTGGACATTTGGATTTGCGATCGGCGAAATTTGCCATAATTCCTGCTAGTCAGAGCTTTGACAGGTACGCTGACAAAATCTGGATCGCCCAAATATTCGGCCCTGTCAGCATAGACAATCCTCATCGATTCCGCCAGCAAATGTAGCGTATCTGGGCTTTGCCTGCCCAAACTCTTGAGATCGGTATCGCCCAGAATATTGAGGATTTGCAACAGATGAACGCCGCCGGAAGAAGGAGGCGACATCGCGCAAAGTTCGTAAGTGCGAAACTTGCCACAAATCGGATTTCGCCAAATCGGCGTATAGTTTTTGAGGTCTTCGAGAGTGATGATGCCACCATTTTTAGCCATGTCTGCGGCGATCGCCCGCGCAATATCTCCGCGATAAAAACTTTGGGGATTTTGTGCAATTTGTCGCAATGTCCGCGCCAAATCTCGCTGTACCAAAACCTCCCCCGGTTGGTATAAAACGTCACTACGAGTGAAAATATCCCGTGCCGCCCGATTCTTGTTAATCGCATCCTTGTGTTGGAGAGTAGCCTTTGTGAAGCGGGAACTTACTGGAAAACCCTTTTGGGCAAGGGCGATCGCCGGAGCCACCACCTGGGCCCAAGGCAACTTACCGTACTCGCGGTGCACCGTATAAAGTCCAGCCACAGTACCCGGAATGCCCGCCGCCAAATGCCCGTCCCGACTTGCCCTTGCCCGCACCTTTCCTTGCTTGTCCAAATACATATCTCGCGTTGCTCCTTTGGGCGATCGTTCCCGGAAATCCAGCGCTTGCACAGTCCCCGTTTCTGCCCGCCGCAGCAGCAAAAAACCCCCACCGCCGATACCCGCCGAAAAAGGCTCCACCACCGAAATCGCCAAAGCCGTAGCAGCCGCCGCATCCACCGCATTGCCTCCCTGTTGCAGCACGCTCAGCCCCACCGCGCTCGCCAAGGGGTGAGCCGAAACTGCCATCACCTGTTTGCTGCGCTGCTGCTGCAAGTTTGGCTGTAGCTGCTGCTGGCACCCACCTAACAGTATTACTGCCAGGAAAAAAGTATAAATTCGCACTTTATCGCTTAACTTTGAAAACATTTCCCCCCCTCTGTCAGTTAATATTACAGTGACAATTAAATGACCTCATCCTAAAGACATAGATTTAATTTAACTTCAGATCGGAATCATTAACAGCCACAAGTTTACTCAAACTCAAATATGTTCAGTAGGGTAATTGTTAAATACACTACATTCTAATTTAAATTGTCAGCAATTTTAAGCATTATCAAAAAAACTTATAGCCAAAAGTGTTGCAGCCGAGCGGGAAGATTGCTAGTATGGCTGGATTAATTATTAAATTTTTATTAATGAATACTCCGATCAAAATTTGCGCTGATTTTAAGGAGCAAAGCCCTATCCACTCATAGGCTGGAGCTTTTGTTCAAGTCAGGGCGTGGAGCTAACTTTCCCAAAAACCGCAATCCTTGAACTTAAAGCCCAAAAAAGCGTTAGTGAACTGTTCACCCAACTGTCCGGAGTGTTGGTTAATCGGAATCTATTGAAGCAAACAATCATCTCAAATAAACATCTCCATCAAGCTTTATGAATGCAGAAAATATCGGCGCATTCATCCCCAGATTCAACCTCAAAAACATCAAGAATAGAGATATTGCAGGTGCAATCGACAACAAGTTAAACACAGAAAAATTCAAAACTGCTTCGCCCACTATTCTCGCACCCAGGATTGTCAAAAAAGCAGCAGCACCTGCCATTAGCACAAATTTTTCCCGCGAAAAAGTTAGCATCATCATGCCGGCATTCAACGCCAAAGACACCATAGGCGAAGCGATCGCCTCCGCACTCCAGGGGACTCACCGGAATATAGAAATCCTAGTGATTGACGACGGTTCCACCGACGGCACCGACAAAATAGTCACCGACATGGCGGGGCAAGATCTGCCAATTAAGTATTACAAAAATCCGAAAAACCTAGGAGCTTACAATCTAGAAATTTAATGCTCGAAGCAGCAACCGGAAAATTTATCGCATTTTTAGACAGTGACGACACCAGGGAACAAAACAAACTAGAAGAATGTTTGAATCTCCTATACAAACACCCAGAAGTTAAATCAGTCGGTCACGCCCTCCGCTATCTCAACAAGGACGGCGAGAAAGTCAGCTACATTCCCACATATCCTACAAGTCGGGAAGAATTGCAGGATGTTCAACAAAACGGCGCGCTTCCTTGGGTTTTTCCCACAGCTTTAGTAGTAGAACGAGAAGCTATCCTAGAAATCGGAGGATTTTTAGACAACTGGAAAGTAGGTGCAGATACCGAACTGATGGCCAGACTAGCTCAAAAGCACGGGATGCTAAGCACAAAGATGCCCTTAGGAAACTACCGAGTTTTGGGCAATTCGTTAACCGATAAATATTGGTTGAACAAGCGTCTAGCGATAGACTGCGTTAAAAAAAACCAGCAGCGCAGAATTCGCGGTGAATCAGAGTTAACATTGAAGCAATACCAAGAAATCTTTTTCCAAAATCTGTCGCCGTTGAAAAAACTCAATAAGTTCAGAGAGATTGTGGCAACTCGCTTCATGAGAAAAGCCGGAGAAAGCTGGTTAAATCGTGAGATTTTGCCTGCTCTAATTTACGGAATTGCCACAACAGTGCTGAACCCTCAAGCCACTGTACACAAAATTCAGTGGATGAAATATCAGAAGCGATTAAATCAAGAATTTCACTAATTAGCTATTGGGCTGCTACATCTAGCCTACCGAACTCTGCCACTTTCTAGCAGTAGCTGAACAGTTAACTGGACTCAGCTAGAGATTCGACTTCTAGGGTAGGTAATACCCGCCTGTTTGTTGACAACTCGACTGGTGGACAATCTCTGCATCAGTCGAGTTGTTAATAAAAATTGGTTCTTTGCACAGGCCCTCTAAAATGCGATCGCCCTGGCAAAAGCCCTCAAAGGATTGAACAGAGGGGAATTCGCCAAAAAAATTAGCTGTCAAATCGGTTGCGATACCCATATTGAGGGTTTTCCCCCCGCTAGGCTGATCCCACTCAGGCTTCCAGCCTGTTATATTGGCTATAGGTAAATAAGCGCAGTACGGCTGTATAAATCAACAGCCTAGCTACTAAGTAGCGGAAAACACGGCTAAAATCCAAATTTTCGCACTATTCCCTAGCCAACTCTGTTTCTGCTACACAAAACTTAGCTAAACTTTCTCAAGTCTCACTATTCAATCAAGATTGCTCTTGAAGGGTCTGCTTCCTACTTCACCCAAGGGAGTCGGCTCGCAACTTGTCCACAGGCGTAAATTCGGATGTAGCCCATCCTAATCCAAAAAACAATTCTAGCGGTCGCTTTTAGCCATGAGTCACCCACTATTTTCAGCCAATCGGTTTACAAACCGGATAATTGAGCCTTGGTTTTCGGCATGGCAGATATTATAGCCTTTCTAGACTTATCTTTTCCAGCAAGTTTTGACTAAGTTTAGATAACTATTTCGCCCTGTAAGTTAACCTCTTGTTTCCCCCAAGGCAGGAAGTTTGATATAGGAAGTTAATTTTTTAAATTTCCTGTCATAAAACTTAATAAAGCTGTATAATCCTTTGCGGAAAGCACTGTTGATTCTATGTAGATAGACGAACGATGGGAAACAGCATCCTATTTTTGCCCTTGCTGGCATACACGCCAGGGGGTGGAAGCTGGAATCATCTAGCGCGGGACATTATGCTTTGCAACTTAACTGCTAAAACGCGAGCTTTCATCGCACTAGATCCCAGTCAGTGCGTTTGGCAGCCA
Organism: Microcoleus sp. PH2017_12_PCY_D_A; assembly: GCF_020738565.1. Lineage (NCBI taxonomy): Bacteria > Bacillati > Cyanobacteriota > Cyanophyceae > Oscillatoriales > Microcoleaceae > Microcoleus > Microcoleus sp. PH2017_12_PCY_D_A. The sequence continues at coordinate 108,032 of NZ_JAEQCI010000020.1, forward strand.
GCAATTTTCAGTTTCAGCGGAAAATCCTTACTTGCTTCGTATTCTAATTTCAGGGGTCATATGTGGCGAAGACGATACTTCAGCGAACAACTACCAAACCACAACTAATTCAAGTTATGAACAGCCCAAAAGTCAGTGTAATCATTCCTGCATTCAATGCAGCCGAAACCCTGGCCGAGGCCGTTGCCTCCGTAGTTAATGGCAGCCACAAGCATCTAGAAATTTTAATTGTTGATGACTGCTCGACGGACAATACTAGCAAAGTTGGTGCTAGGCTGGCCAAGCAAGATTCGAGAATTAAGTTCTATAGAAATCCCCACAATTATGGGGTTTCCAAGTCAAGAAATTTAATGATCAAGCGGGCAACCGGCAAGTATGTAGCGTTTCTAGACAGCGACGATACCTGGGAACCCAACAAGCTAGAAGTTTGTTTGAAGATGCTCGCAGACAATCCCGAAGTCAAAGCAGTTGCTCACGCTTTGCGGTATTTAGACAAGCATGGCAACAAGTTGAGTTACGTTCCTACCTATCCTACAACTAAAGCAGAAATGCAGGCGATTAAGCAGACAGGCGAAAGTCCTTGGGTTTTCCCGTCTTCTGTGGTAGTCGATCGCTTCATTCTGCTCAAAGAAGGCGGCTTTGCAGAAGATTGGCAGGTAGGAGAAGATACAGAGTTATTTACCAAAATTGCTCAAAAGCACGGCTTGCTAGCGGCGACAGCACCTTTGGGAAATTATCGAATTAGAGGAAACTCTCTCACCGATAAGCACTGGCTGAAAAAGCGCATAGCTTCTGAGTGTGTCAAGGAAAACCAACTGCGGCGCTTGCGGGGAGAAAAAGAGTTATCGCTCAACGAGTACGAACAGTTGTGCTTTAACAATTTGCCCTTTTTGCCAAGGCTCAACAAATTCCGAGAAGTTTTGGCACTGCACTACATGAGAAAGGTGGGACAAAGTTGGTTGAATCGGGAGATTGTACTGACTCTGATTTATGGCATCGCTACCACAGCCCTCAATCCTCAAGCTACTCTGAACAAGTGGAAATGGATGAAATCTCACGAGAAGTTGAGCCGTCAAACGACAGAAAGCACCCGTCATGCAGCAGAATTTAATCCCCAGCGATCGTCGGAAGTCAGCGGTTTTTCCTAAAGGCTCTTGTATTTGTATGCAGGTTTTGATCTAAGACGGTTCGATCTGAACCGTCTTGGAGATAAAAGCCTCTGAAAAATAGATACGCTCGATCGCGCGACGCCAGAGCGATCGCAACAAAGCGTTAACCATCGCGTATAGTGTTATATTAAGCCGCCAGCCTCAGCCCGAGCGATCGGGAAATAGCAGGGTGTACCCGCCGTGCTATTTGCTGCCAAAACACTTAGAATAAATAAGGTGTAAGTAAAAAGCCAAGTTTTTTGAATTTTAAAATGGGTAGCAAACCTATTTGTTAGGCAGAAAGTAAAAGCAAAAAGTTAACAAAAATTATGCTTTGTACCTTCTACCTGATACCTTCAGAGAACGATCGCCTTTTTACTTTTAACTAAATTGAATTTATGGACTGGCAAGAAATTTCTGGCAACTGGGTATTAATTCCCTCAAACTCAAAACCGATCGCGATCGTACATTTTCTCGGCGGCGCATTTGTAGCTACTGCACCGCAACTCACCTATCGGTGGCTGTTAGAGGCTTTGGGGAATCAAGGATATGTGGTAGTAGCAACGCCGTTTGTCAATACCTTGGATCATATTGCGATCGCCCGCGATGTCCTCAACAAATTTGAAAATGCCCTCGACAGGTTGCGCGCCACCAAATTGCTCAAATCTTCCTATCTCCCCGTCTACGGCATGGGGCACAGCATGGGATGCAAACTGCACTTGCTGATCGGTTCGGTGTTTGACGTAGAAAGAGCCGGCAATATTCTGATCTCCTTCAACAATTATGCGGCATCCGAAGCAATCCCGATCGTCGAGCAAATTTCCCCCGTCTTTAACGTAGAGTTTACCCCTTCCCCGCAAGACACCAACCGCCTCGTGCAAGATAGGTATCAAATCCGGCGCAATCTGTTAGTCAAATTTAACGGCGACAACATCGACCAAACCCTGCTGTTAACAGGTTTGCTCAAACAGAGATTTCCCGACATGATTACATTCCAGACTCTGGCGGGCAACCATCAAACGCCCTTAGGTCAAGATGTTAGCTGGCCTGTCGGTCAAATTTTTACACCCTTCGACGCTCTTGGCCAATGGGTAAAACAAGAAGTGTATCGAGAATTAAATCAATTAAAACGGACAATTCTGCTTTGGCTGAACCCTTTATCCCGCGTTTAAAAGCGGATGAGCCGATTAACCCAAAAGTTCGTCCGGCAATTGCAAAATATCATCTTCGTCCGCCGGATCGGGGATAGGAGTATAATTTTTGACGATCGACAGACAGTTACGACCATCAGCCGTTCTCGTATAACTGAGACTGTCTGCGATGTCTTTCATCAACTTGAGGCCCCGCCCGCCGGAAGCTTCAGGATCGATCGTTTTCGACATATCTTGAATTTTTTGGTCTAAATCAAAGGGAGGGCCAGAATCCCAAATTTTAATTTCTACAGATTCAGCAGACACCAATACGTCAATCTCCACCGGCAAATCCGGCCGTTGGCCCTCGTGGGCGTGACGCACCGCATTTGTAAAGCCCTCAGCCAAAGCCAACTGACAGCGTATCCACACACTTGTAGGAATTCGCTGCTCGTACAACTGAGCAAACCAGGACAAAACTGGCTCTAAAGCACTCTGACCAGTATTGACTTGAAGAGCCGCTTTCTTTAGGGGTTGCAATTTTTCGGAACCTTGTAATTCAATCACGGTCTGTCACTAAAATTATAGTTCCTTGACACTCCCCAGCTATCGAGGCGTGGGGATTCTTTGATCTACGAGCCGACTTGCTCTAATTGGATCTCTCCAACCAAAGTAGAGGTCGATTCTTCCAAAGCGTTACTTGCCTCTACTGCAAAGGTTCCGGTATGCCCTACCGTACCCAACCCCCGACTTAGGATATTTCTAGCGGCGTTTTCATCTCTATCCATCAAACACCCACATTTACAAGCGTGAGTCCTGGTGGATAGCGTTTTTTTGACAACTTCACCACAAAGGGAGCATTCTTGACTGGTATATTGCGGATTCACCGCAACAGTTACGCGATCAAATACTTTTCCAAAATATTCAAGCCAGACGCGGAACTGATACCAAGATGCGTCGTTAATAGACTTGGCTAGACAATGATTCTGCACCATGTTTTTAATTCTCAAATCTTCGTAGGCTATCAAGTCGTTTGACTGAACTACGCACCTTGCCAGTTTCACAGCATGGTCTTTACGCTGCCTGCTTATTTTGAGATGGCGCTTACCTAAAATCTGTCGGGCTTTACCTCTGTTTTTTGAACCTTTAACCTTTCTAGATACTCGACGCTGACTGCGTTTGAGAACACGTTCACCTTTTTTCAGGAATCTAGGGTTTTCAACGGTGACTCCGTTTGAATCGGTATAATACTCCTTCAATCCAACATCTAATCCAATCGTCTTACCTGTTGGCTCTGTATTTTCCTTTCGATTAACATCAATACAAAATTGAACGTAGATACCGTCAGCGCGTTTTACCAGTCGAACCCGTTTAATCTGGCTGAAGGAGTAAAAATGCAAATCGCGAGTACCCTTGAGTTTGAGTTTGCCGATTCCTTTTTTGTCGGTAAAAGTTATCGACTTTCTGTCCGAAGCAAGTTTCCACCCAGTCGATTTGTATTCAACAGAACGACAGTCTTTCTGGAATTGTGGATATCCTTTTTTGCTAGGAATCTTTTTCTTGCTGTTTTCGTAGAACCGGGAGATAGCTGCCCAAGCACGTTCTGCACTTGCCTGCCTTGCCTGAGAGTTGAGTTCGTCTGTAAACGGAAAAGTTGCTGCTAATACAGCACAGTATTTGTTCAAGTCGTACTTGTTCTTTTTAGGATTGTCCATCCAATAGCGCAAGCAGCTATTGCGGACAAACTGGCTGGTACGAATTGCTTCACCTACCGCTTGGAACTGACTTGATTTTCCGTAAACTTTGAACTCAAAAACTAGCATTGCTCTTACCTCCAATCTTATGCTACCGCAGTCAGCACAAAACAGGTAAGCGTGTAATGAAAAGTTACAATTAAAGCCGTCCTAGAAGGACGGGGTGTTAAACCCAAGTTCTTGATAAACTGGGTGAAGTTCGACCCAACAAAAATTTGCATCAAATTTAAAGGTAAATTGAACTTGATGGCTGGCCGGCAAAAGCATTTACCTGAAAAGCGATGTTATAGAAACACTCGGTAAGCGTAAAACTCAGTGGCTTTAGCCCGCTCGATACAAGCGACCCGGGGGAATGCGAGTCCCCGCGATATTTGGTCTAAAGTGCGTAGGTTTTGGTATAATCGAACTGTCGGGGTTAGACTCCCTCGCCATAGTGAAACGGTTGCAAGACACACTTTTAGGCGTAAAGAACTGGGCAAAGAGCGGCGAAAACTCTCAAAACAGCTAGGGATATCCAACAGAAAATCCCACCCACAGAGAAACAAACAATGCTTGACCGGAAACGTAGGGCGGGGCACACCCGAACGCTAGGCTCGTACCCTAGTACGCTTGAGGAGATAGACTAAGAAAGGATTCACTAAGTTAGGCTCGTTAGTTGGCGCTGTAGCGCGGGTAATTGGTTTAAGCATTGCCGTCAGGATAGTGGGTTTTAAAGTCGTTCGCAGATCCAAGAATCTCAGTCGCTTCAGCGCTGAGAGTGTCAATAGACTATACTCAATCTCAGACAGTCGCCCTCACAGGATATATTTTAAATGACCCCCAGACCTTTGAAAGACTTGTAGTACCAGAGTGCCATGTTTCAAATTCTGGTTATTGACGATGATACGGCTGTTCAAGAACTGCTGAGAAGAACCCTGAAAAAACAGGGTTACGAAGTGACAGTAGCAAGCAATGGCGAAGACGGCGTAGCCCAGGCGCAAAAAATGCGTCCGGCGCTGATAATTTGCGATTGGATCATGCCGCGCTTGACCGGCATTGATGTTTGCCGTCGAGTTAAGGCAGATCCGGAACTGTCAACTACACAATTCTTTTTGTTGACTTCTTTGGGTTCGATCGCCGATCGAGTCAAAGGGCTTGACGCCGGTGCCGACGATTTTATCTCCAAGCCGATAGAACTCAACGAATTGCAGGCGAGAGTACGCGCCGGATTGCGGCTGCACCAACTCAGCCGAGATTTGAAAATTGCCAAGCAAAGCCTGGAAGCAGAGTTAGCCGAAGCAGCCGAGTACGTGCAATCGCTGCTGCCAGATCCGATGACGGAACCTGTCAGCATCGAGGCAAAATTCATTCCTTCCCGGCAGTTAGGCGGAGATTGTTTCGACTACAACTGGTTGGATGCCGATTATTTGGCGATTTACTTGCTCGACGTAGCCGGTCACGGTTTGCGGGCGGCCCTGCCTTCGGTGGCCGTGCTGAATTTGTTGCGATCGCGCGCACTGCCCAACATTGACTACTACAAACCCAGCGATGTTTTGCGGGCCCTCAACACCACCTTCCAGATGAGCTACCAAAATGACAAATATTTCACCATCTGGTACGGCGTTTACAACCGCATTACTCGACAGCTAACTTATGCCAGCGCCGGCCATCCCCCGGCCGTGTTGATTTCCCAGTCCCCTGCGAGCACTGCTAAAATCAAGCAATTAAAAACCCCCGGAATGCCAGTCGGGATGTTCCCCGACGCCCCCTATGTCGATAATTGCTGCGATGTCGAGGATTTAAGCACTCTCTACATCTTTAGCGACGGAGTATACGAGATTCACCAACCTGACGGCAATATCTGGGGGCTAGACCCTTTCATCGATCTGCTCGCATCTTACAACGGTGGAACTGCCGACCAGTTAGAGCTGGTTTTGAGATACACTCAAAAGTTGAACGCTAAAGCAGTTTTTGATGATGATTGGTCTTTACTCAGGATCAACTTTGGCTAGCTGACCTCTTGCACCACATTGACGACCAAATAGCAAGAAGGCAGCAGCCAAAAAAATTACTAAGTTGAAAGAATTTTGCTATTAAAAGCATCCCGGGTCGGAAAGATCTCGAAAACTCGATCCATGCTGGTGAGTTCAAATAAAATGCGGATTTGCTCGTTGATAGAACAGACGACTAATTGACTCCCAGCGGCCCGGACTGTTTTGAGCGCCAAGACTAAAGCGCCCAAACCAGAACTATCCATAAAAGTCACATCAGTGAAGTCTATCAATACCACATCGGCTCCCGCTTCCACTAGGTCGCTAATTTCTTGGCGGAATTGACTTGCCTTGGTGCCGTCTAAAATGCCAGAGGGCTGAATAATTTTAACTACAGGACTCATATTTTGCGGTGGGAATGTCAGAATTTCTAGCCAGACTAGGCTAAGTATAGCTGCGAGATGGACTCCGATCCAAATAAGAAAAAGGGAAAATAAGAGAACGGGAGAATATTTTTGAGTGCAAGAGATGGCGCTCTTTGCGGATGGGAACGCTGATGATACTCCCAGCGCTTCGCCACCGCGAGTGAATTTTGAGAGGGGGACAATTTTTGTTTTGCTGAATGCAGAATGGCATCAAACTAAGCTAACTTTGGCGCGGTAGAGGAGTTTATCGCCTTGTGTATAGCCTGTATAGCGGACTTTGACGGGTTCTCCAAGCTGGGCTGTTCCTTCGATGAGCTGGTGCTGTTGCGGGTTGTAGGGAATCTCTGCTCCGACTGGGGCGATCGACTCTATGCCCCAATGCTCCAATAACTGCTCGACTGGCCGCAGCAACGGCAGCAGCTTCTGGGCCCGCAAGTTATGATTTTCCTGAGCTTTGCTCGCAGCAGTCGGCCACTGCAACATCCAAGATTCTAAAATTTGCACGCTAGCGAGCTGGAATTCCTGCATCAAAGATTCTCGCTGCTGTGCGATCGCAGCTTGGAGGCGCTGATATTCTTGTTCTAAGGCTGTCGGTGGTGCCTTTTCTAACTCTACAAAGTCTGGCGCCAAGGTTGCGAGCAGTTCATTTAAGGAAATTTGCAAAGCTTGACTGATTTTGAGCAGGATGTCGGCTCGGGTTTTCAAAGCTAAGCCGCGACGCAGGCGGATGACCTGAATTTCGGGAACTCCTGCTTTTTGGCTGAGTTCTCGATCGCTCGAAATCCCGGCCTGTTGCATCAGCCGTTGCAGTTGAAGAGCATAATCGGGAATATTAGCTGCCACGAAAAATTCATCCAAATTAATAAATGGACATATTCTCGATCGTAAACTGTCACGAGCCTTAAGGAAATACATCTTTGGGGCGGACTAGGAGCAACGCCCCACAAAAGAAGTGGCACAGGCATCTTGCCTGTGGCGGGCAAGATGCCCACCCCACAACAGAAAGTGGCACAGGCATCTTGCCTGTGGCGGGCAAGATGCCCACCCCACAACAGAAAGTGGTACAGGCATCTTGCCTGTGGCGGGCAAGATGCCCACCCCACAACAGAAGTGGCTATTTGACGGCAACTTGTTCGCGAGCGGCGGCTGTTGCAGTTGCCGCAGAAGCTTGCAAATGCGCTTCTAGGAACCACAAACGCTTGTCAATTGCCCGCGAAATTTCGGTGTACAAGTCGGCGGTGTCAGCGTCGCCGAGTTCTGATGCTTTGTCGATCGCCACTCGCAGGTGTTGGGCGTAGGGTGCGTAGCGATCGGCCAAAGCAGTGACGTATTCTTTGCCGTCTAGGATGTCGAAAGGAAATTCTGGCAGGATCGAATCTGCGGCTGCTGTGCGGGCTGTTCCGACAGCTAAACCGCCTAAAGCTGTGATCCGTTCGGCAACCGTATCGACGTATTCTTCGAGTTCCCCGGCCATTTCGTCAAACAGCAAGTGCAACTGATAGAAGTCCATGCCTTTGACGTTCCAGTGGGCTTGCTTGACTTGAGTTTTTAAGTCCAGAGTGGTTGCTAGCGTGGCGTTGAGCAGCCCGACTATGTTCGAGCGGGTGCCGGCTGACATATCAATGCGCGTCGGGTAAAGGTGTTGTTTGTGGTTGTTGGCAGTCATAGTTTTTGAGGTTGTTAGTGGTGATTGTCGATCGAACATCTGAGACTGTTTTGACAGTTTTGGGCGATCGAATATTTGCCTGTCGTGAATGCTCAGGCTAGGTGCATTTGCAACACAGCACGGGGAGCTCGGCGGACTTTGCAGCGAATGGTTTCTAAACCGAGACGCTGGCAAGCTTCGTACCGGTGGCAGCCAGAAAATCCGTAATACTGGCCATCTACTTCTAGCACGTCGATGGGTTCGTTTAAACCTACCTCGCGGATGGAATCCATGAGGGTGGCTACTTTAGTTTGGTCGTTGACTCGGGGCAGGGGGCGGCGAATCTGGTTGAGGGGTATTTCTTCTATCCTCATGGCGGCTGTCTTTTTTGCTTCTTGTTAAATCATACTCGTTATGACTTCGACTTGGCAAGCAAAATCAGGAATTACGCAAAAATAAGGTTTGGACATGATTACTCGGTAAAATGGAAACAAACCAAGCAACTTGCAGGCAACCCCGTCAGGAGCTCAACGACTTGCTGGTTAACCCGCATTACCCAAACCGCGGGTCAGTGTGGCGGTCGTCCCTGCATTCGAGGAATGCGAATTCGAGTCACGGACAATTGACAATTCGCTATATTAGGGCTGCTAGGTGATATTAAGGGCTTAGCTGCGATCGCACATTTGTCGATCGCTTGTCTATAAAAGTAATTTACTGCATACCCAATAAATTCGCTGCGATCGAATGCCATGATGAAAACATCCCAACCAGATATTATTGTGACAAGCCAAGAGGGGGAATATCTGATAATCGTTGAGGTAAAGCTCAAAGACATAGGTATGGGCGATCGAAACGCTATTGAACAGCTTAAACGCACTATGGCATCCATTGGTTGTTCAGTTGGACTTGTCGTAGCTGGCGATCGTGTGATTCTCCTCCGCGACTCCTTAGAGAAGTACAATGGTGAGTCAATTGATGTAGTTGGTGAAGCGAAACTTCCCGATTATTTGCTACCACCTGCAGATGAGCAATGGAAAGGCAACCCTGCTATTGAGTTTGAATCGCGAGTTCAGCGATGGCTTGAGAAACTGAAGCTGACTGCTAGTATGGACAACTTCCCAAATGACTTAAGAAACCTACTAGGCGAATCAATAATTACCCTTCTCCAAATTGGCGAAGTGAGGGCTGGTGGGCCTAGATGGAGTAAGGTTGCCAAGTGAAGCCCAAGGCAGTTTTAGTTGAAACAAATTGGGTAGTGGATGTTGTTGCTCCAGCCTACTTACGGTAGTGGTGCAGAAACGCCGGACTTTCGCACGATCAATTATTATGCAGAAAGAGTTGCATGGAATTGCATCATGGAAGAAAGCAGGACTACCACATCCGCACCAACCCAGTTAGTCTGCGGTTAACTCTGCGTTACTTGCTTCTTGAGAGTCTCGTAAACCTATACCCATAATGCTGTCTCCACCTTTTGCCTTAGATAAACGCATTGCCAATGCAACCTCTGGCAAAGTTTTGCCATATCCTATGCTTCCAGTTAATCCGGTCTTATCTTTGTAAATTCTTTTTAATTCATTGAGTAAGCTCACTTTATAACGCGATTTGAAGAGGAGGTTGTCACCCTCGGCAAAAATTACACTGTTGTTATCCTTCGTCTCTTTGCGTATCAAGTTCTTCAACGCATCAATTGCTCCTTTTACGGTCTTACTCCGTGTCCTAACTTCATCCTCGCTTGATTTCCCAAATGCCATATCCAAATAGTCACCAGTAGAATCACCATCAAACCCAAAATAAAAAATTGTCTCATCTTCTTCGACAGTTATTTCAAGAGTTTGGATATTTACGAGTTGACCATTTTGATCGAGAAAAGCACCTAATGATTTAGTCGTAAATTGCAAAAAGGCAAATGCTAACTGAGAGGATAAACGAGATTGAATAGCTGTTATTTCTTTTGAATATCCATTTTTTTGAGAGGGATGAGCTATATCATTACGCACCGAAGTAATTAGCTTTGTGAGATGCTCTAGCGTTTTTAAGTTAACAAAATATTTGGGGTTTTTGGCAAAAATATCTCTAACTTCTTCTAGTTTTACACCAAGTGTTTTATTTTCCAACTCTGCTGTTTTAACAATGGTAAGAATAATATTTGCAACCTCTTCAATGCTAGCAGAGGATGCAAAAACGGAATGGCGGTGGCTATATGATTCTTCAGTTACCTCACCCAACAAACGAGAATGAACCCCAGATAGCAGTGACTCTCGCAAATGCTCAAGGTCAAGCCCAGATGGTAATAAATTTGTCAAACTACTTACGAGTTCATCAATAATTGAACGGTGGCGTAGAACTTCTGTGTAATTTAGCTTGCCAAAAGTATCAAACTCCCGTATCGGCGGAAAGTTGCGATATTGTATCTTGACACCTTCTTTCTCAAGTTCATGATAAAAAAGACCAGCTTGCTTTTTTCTGGTCGGATCATCCTTAGAAAAATCGATTTCCAGTGAATAAATATTTTTTATATCAAGTACATAAGCAAAAACCGCAAGGATAGATTTGAGAGATGAAATACCATTTGTTAAATCAATGTAACTATGTGCGTTGTCAATCGGATTAACGATCGTCCGTAATTGCTCTACAAGATCTCTAAATTTTTCATCATTAGAGTCTTCTATTTTAGCGACATGATGTACTAAACTCGTCGAGGAAATCTCATGGTAGCTCAAAGCATTTTGCCAAGATGTTGAAGCTGTCAGAGCTTTCAATGATTGTTCTGTATGAAAGATATGTACTTGACGAAAAGTTAAATCGGGGTTTTCTGTATCTATTCGAGCCCGAAGGGTAGCTGCGATAATGGCATTGATCATTGCAGGTACATTTGTGTTCCCTGCCAATATTAACTTAAATGATTTTTGAGATAGGTTCATTTTTATCTTATTGTATTGATTTTTTTCGTTTATACCACAAATTATGTGAGAGGCGGCTAGTTTCCCTATAACTGGTTATCATAGTAACATTTTTTATTGACTTCTGCAAATTTGGTGATTAGCCTGACTTTCCTGCCTCCAACTCAGGAATTCTGGCAATAAGCAGCGCCCTAAAACAAGATCGATCGCGAATCTACAAAAAAATGCAGCATCTGCTACTAAATCCTATCCATTCAATCCCGCAATAATATTGACACTCATAGCCAAAATAGCGGTGTTGAAAAAGAACGAGAGCACGCTGTGAAAAAGCACCAGAAATCTCATGGAACGAGAAGTAGTCTGCACGTCTGCAACGAAAGCAAGTCATCCCAATCCCAAAGGAAAAATATAAAAAATCTTTGTAGTCTGGTTCGTCGTCGCCCGGAAAATCCAAACCCCCCGCCTGCGAGTAGCTGCCGTGCTGCTTGCTGCGGTTTCCGTAGTAGCCGTGGGCGTAGTGCATCGTGAAGATAGTGTGCACCTGCATCCAAGAGCCAACAATTGTCAGCACAGAAAGCCCCAAGTGCAGCAAGAGCAAATTTGGGGGCAGGCCTTTGGTATCGCGCAGCAAGAAGACGATCGCCAATAAGCTAGCACAAGCGGCGGCCACGATCGTACTTAAGATTGTCAAACGGCCAGCGTCCAACTGCTGAGCGTGGTGGCGCATCAGTTCGGGAGTGCCTTGCAGCATCAGCATCCAAGTCAAAAGCAGGAAACTCACAGCGCCCGCGTTCCAAATGCACAGCATCCGAGTCAGCAGGAAATAGTGAGGCGGCAGGAAAACAGCGGCTGCTATGGCGAACAGAACAGACGCAAACAGGCGGTGCCGGACGCTCCACACCCAGTGCATTTGAGATTTGGAAACATTTCTCACAGTAATCTAGCCTAAGTTAGGCACAGTAAGGGTTAGAAAATCCTAACTACTGTTATTTTGCCCAGAAATCCCAAAAAATAGCGATGAATTGGTAGCACGCAATACAGGTGAGATTTTTCATGCCTTTCGATAGATCGATCGACCTCAACGTTCTAGGTACAGTGGGACAAAAGATAAATTGTGGTTTGATACTATGGCATCCTCCCAACCCCTCAAAGGCATTGAATTGATCGACTGCGCCAAAGCCAACGCCCAACAAGGAATCACCACAGCCGCCGAGCTATGCGGCTACGGAAGCGACCTCAACACCTTTGAGCGGGAACTCAAAGAGGCTTGCCAAAACATCGGCGTCGAAGTCAAGGAATTGAACGACTTGATTACGGATCAGCAGATGATGCAACAAGGAATGGGCATCGAAATCGCTCCAGACACTCCCTCAGAACTCTAGGATCGCGATCTCCAGCACACCAGGAAAGAGAGTTAAAACCGCCCAGACAGGAGTATTGTCAGTCTGTTAGCTGAGGCAGGCTAGAATATTTTGCATGGGAGCTTCTGACTTTTGGCAGGAGTCGTGTTTCCTCCCGCGAAGAGGGTGCTTTCTGGAGGGTGCTGAGATTGTTAGGAGGACTGTCGTGTCAGATCAGCAAGACCGAATAATGCGTTTGTTTATAGAGGAGGCTAAGGAGCACCTCGATACTCTAGAAAATGGTTTGGTGGATTTGAAGTCCACGATGAAAGACCCCGAAAGCGTCCAGGAGATGTTTCGAGCCGCCCACTCCGTGAAAGGAGGGGCGGCTATGCTCAGCTTGGATAGTATTAAAACAACCGCTCACCGCTTGGAAGATTGTTTTAAGGTACTCAAGGACGGGCCCGTCAAGCAGGTTGACCAAACGGCAGAATCTCTATTTTTAAAGGGAGTTGATACGCTTAAAGACTTGCTGGCGCGACTGGAAGGGCCTTTTGGCTTGAGGAATGAAGAGGGAGAAAAACTCGTCCAGCAGGTGATGCCAGTTTTTGCTCAACTGGAAACTCATCTCAACAACTTGGCGGCGGGCAAAGTTGCGGCGGTTGCTACTGCTGGAACTCGTGCACCCGGGGCGGCTCCAACAGCGGGCGCCGCGCCGGCAAATTTTGCTGTTGAAGTGATGGTTTTGCTTAAAGAGATGTTGCAGGTGTTCAAGCAGAAAGAATCTGCTGCTAGTCGCGAGGAGTTGGCTGGTGTCTGCGTTCGCCTCTATAAGTTGGGAGGTAAAATTGAGCCTTGGCAAAATTTAGTTAAAACTGCTAGAGGGGCGATCGTTAATCCCAAAAACTCTTATAAAGTCTTAGCTCCGCTGATTATCAAAGAGCTCAAGGATGCGGGAGATTTGGTGCAAACTGGGAAAGTCAAGACGATCGCTCCGAGTAAAAATTTGCTACTTTTTGCAGCAAGCCCAAAAGCAGCAGAGGTAAGCGCAACCGCAGCCCCAGCAGCAGCGTCGAAGCAAGTAGCTCTTCCGGCCGAACCGAAGGCGGTAGTCAAGCTTTTGCTCAAAACTTTCAACAAAAAGCAACTCTCGGAAATCGCCAAGTTACTGGTTCACGCCATCAAATCCTCGAACTAGGAGTTGTTGCAGTAGACCTCTTGCAAAAGCCCTTTTAATCAAATTTTGGAACGGGCTCTCCTGCCCATTCCACAAGAAAAAAAACTTTTTGTGGGATGGGCCCTCTTGGCCCGTCCTAGCTATTTTTGCAAGAGGTCTAGTAGAAGATAGAGTTAAGGCAATATTTTTGAGAAGTAGAATTTTCTGATGCGTGCTGGCAGCGGGCTAATCCGGCAACGATAAAAAATTCACTATCTTCGAGATTTTTGCCCTCTAGCTTCTAGTGTTGGGAAACCCTGCGTTAGAATTAAGGTATATATAGATCGGCGTGCAATGTATTGTACCCGAATAAAAAATCGATCGGGCTTTAGAAGGCGGTAGCTGTGAAACCAATTCGTTCATTAGAAGATGCTTTAAACCGCTGTCAGGCGATGGGAATGCGCTTGAGCCGCCAGCGTCGATTTATTCTAGAGCTTTTGTGGGATGCAAAAGAACACCTCTCGGCTCGCGAAATTTACGATCGCCTGAACCAACAAGCAAAGGGAATCGGTCATACTTCTGTTTATCAAAATCTGGAAGCTTTGTCGAGAGCCGGGATTATTGAGTGCATCGAACGCTCGGAGGGACGCTTGTACGGGAATGTCAGCGACTCTCACTCTCATGTCAATTGTTTGGATACGGCTCAGATTCTCGACGTTCATGTGGAATTGCCGATCGACTTGATCGAACAAATCCAACAGCAAACAGGTGTCAAAATTGTAGACTACCGGATAGATTTCTACGGATATAGATCGGCCCTGCCAGCTACGGAAGCATCAACTGCTAGCGATACGCCACAAGCTTCGTAACCGATGAGACAGCCTCTGTTAGAAGCAAAAGGGATATTCTTGCTATGGCTGTTGCAGGTATAAAATGATTTAAGTATTGAGAAGCGCTCGATCGGGCACAGATAGCCATCGCGCGCCGGAATTCGCCACAGTACGCGAAAAATGAAACTCGATGGGCCTTTTGGCCGATCGGGAAATAAAATTTAGCAATAAGCAAAAAAAATAGTTCGACCCGCTACACGTACCAAGTTGAGACAAAATCCGGGTTTAGTACCCGCTTGATTTTTTAGTCGGCCCGAATCGAAGGAAATTTTGTGTAGCAACATTTTCAGAACCCTGCCAAATTTATCTGTGGAGTCAAATCGAAAATCGAAGATCGAAAATCGAAAATCGCTAGACTGACGGGGCTTTCTACTGTTTTTTCAGCTAAACTGCACCGGGAAGCAGTGAATAATTGTTGGATAACTGGTATGATTTACGTGCTTCTTGAGCCGAAAATGCTCGGAAGCAACCAGTGGGGCGCGACACGAACCTCACTATAAAACGCCGTAGAGGGAAAGATTGCCAGTACCTTGAAGGAAGTTCTCGATCTCCTTAACAGGAGTTCAGAAGCTCACATCGCAATCGATGATTTGATGTGGGAGTGTCACGCAGAGAGCGCATTACAGGACAAGCTGAAGTAATGGCGAGACGACAATCTGACCAATTCCACACACCACCCAAATACAACCCATCTTCCAAACCGACGGCACAGTTGAGTGCAGAGGCGACAGGCGATGCGAGTTTTTCTAACGAGGCGTCGCCGGGAGAGGGGAAAAGAACTTTTTGGCAGTGGCAACTGATCTGGCTGAGTCTCCTGGTGGGATTTGGAGTAACGGGTGCTGCTGCATTTCTGTGGTTGCTGACGATGCCGCCGCCACCGAATTGCCAGCAACTGTCGCCATTGGCGGCGGACGGAGAGCGACTTTACTGCGCTCAGCAAGCTGCTAAATCGGGCAAGCTAGAACAGCTAGAATCGGCAATAGGACTGGTGCAGGCTTGGCCGAAAGAACACCCGCTATACTCGCAGGGCCAACATTTGATCGGGGAATGGTCGAAAGCCATGCTCGCATTTGCCAGGGCAAAAATTGAGCTGGGCGATTTGAAGGGCGCTCTGGCGATTGTGGCGAAAATTCCGAAAACCAGTCCGTCTTACCCAGAGGTACAGGATGCTGTGACTGCTTGGGAAAAAAATTGGCAGGAGGGGCAAAAACTCTACGATACAGCGCTAGCAGCTTTGAAAAGTGAGGATTTGAGGAAGGCATGGGATTACGCTCAAGCTCTGTTTAAGCTGGAAAATATTTTCTGGAGTCAGAAGCGCTACAACGAGCTGATTCAGCAAATTTCTCTGGAAAGAAACGGCTGGCAGCGCTTGCAAGAGGCTAGAAATTTGGCGCAGGAGGGAACTCCGCAAAAGTTCGCTGAGGCGATCGTCCTGGCTCGCAAAATAGACCCGCAGCTTTTTGCCCGCGGTAAAGCAGAAAAGGAAATTGAGGGCTGGAGCCGGACTTTGCTGGCAATGGCGACTAAGCGGTTGAAGGGGAAGGACCTTCCGGGGGCGATCGAGGCTGCTTCTGTGGTGCCCCAAGATTCGCCGCTGTTTGCGGAAGCTCAAGATTTGATGCAGTTGGGTAGGGCTCAGGCGGTGATGTGGAACCAGTCGGTATCGACGCCACTGGCACAACATATTTTTACTTTGCTCGAAGGGCAGGGGGCTGCTAGCCAAATTGCTCCGGGCCGACCTCTGTACAAGCAGGCTCAAGTTCAAGTTGAAAGTTTACAGGTGCAGTTTCAAGATTTACTGCGGCTGCAAGTGGCAAGCACGATCGCGAGTTTCGGTCAAATCGGGGCGCTTCAGATGGCGATCGAGCAAGCGCAAACCATCGGGCCTCGTCAGCCGCGGCGGGTTCACGCTCAAACTTTGGTGGCTACTTGGCGCCGCGAAATTCAGCGGATCGAAGACCAAGCTTTTGTGAACCTGGCGAAGCAGTTGGTAGCACCGGGAACGGTTGAAGGACTTAAGGGCGGCATTGCTCAGGTACTTCTGATCTCTCAAAACCGTCCCCGCAGAGTAGAGGCGCAAACTCTCCTGGCTCAGTGGACGAAACGCATAGAAGTTATTCAAGATCAGCCTTTTTTAGATGAGGCGATCGCCCTGGCCAAGCAAGGAAAACTGACCGCGGCTATTGACAAAGCTTCGGAAATTAAGAGCGGTAGGACTCTTTACGCTAAAGCTCAGGATAATGTCTATCAGTGGGTGAGCGAACTGCAAGTTGCTCAAGATCGTCCGATTCTCGATCGAGCTGCGGAATTAGCATCTCAAGGTAGTCTGTCGGCGGCGATTAATATGGCTTCCCAAGTCGGTTACGGTAGGGCGCTGCACTCAGAGGCAGCAGGTGCGATCGGGCGCTGGAGCGCCGAACTCAGAGCCAACACTGCGCCGCCGCCGGAGCCCGCTCGCGAGTACGCGCCGGCTCCGCAACAGGAAGAGTACGCGCCGGCTCCGCAACAGGAAGAGTACGCGCCGGCTCCGCGACAGGAAGAGTACGCGCCGGCTCCGGAGCCTTACTATCCGCCCGCCAGACAAGAGGCTCCGGCTCCGGCTCCAGAACCTTACTATCCGCCCGCCAGAGAAGAGGCTCCAGCTCCGGCTCCGGAACCTTACTATCCGCCCGCGAGGGAGCCGGAACCTTACTATCCGCCGGCTCGGGAGCCGGAACCTTACTATCCGCCCGCCAGACAGGAGGCCCCGGCTCCGGCTCCGGAACCTGCTCCTCCTCCGGCTCCGGCTCCGGAACCGCCGCCTTCGATTCCTCAGCCGGCTGGACCTCCTGATGCTAATTTGATTCCGGAGTAATTGGGTTTTGGCACGATCGACCTCTTTAATCTCAAATTTAAAATCGAGTGAGTAATTTGCAACTGCTGTCGATCGATCCCGACCCCATTTTCCGACTGGGGCTCAGAGTCGCCTGCGAGCAGTATCCAGACTTGGAAGTTGTCGCAGATGTGGATACGGGAACCGAGGCTTTGGGGGTTCTGGAAGCTCGATCGATCGCCTCTCTCGGGGCCAAGAAGCCCGTTGATTTGGTAATTTTGGCTGTTGAGAGGTTAAGTTTGCGATCGGGTCTAATACAGACGCTGGCAGTTTGTGGCGAACTCAAAAGCTTGTACCCCAACCTACCGCTGTTGCTCCTAGGCGGGCCGCTGACACCGGAGCAGTTGGGGCAGTTACAAGCTGCGGGCGCGAAGGGCTATTGTCCTAAAGATAGAGATATTTCCGAGACAATAGAAGCTATTCGCGCCGTAGCATCTGGCGGCACTTATTGGCCGACAGATACGCCAGCTAACTCTCAAATAGAGCTAAATTCACCGACGGTTAAAACAATAGAAAATTCCGCAGCCAATCCAGAAGAAAATGCTGAGAGTCTGACAATTGATACGCCCGTACACAAAAAAATTCTGGCTTATTTTTGTGTGTCTGGATTGCGAGAAATAGATGCAGCTTTGGCAATTGTCAAAGCTGATTTAGAACAGATTACAGTGACAGATTCGACAGATTTAGTCACTATTTTAGATAGGCTTGTAGTCAGCGGGCGCCGCCGAGAATTGCTGGCTGCTCGTTGGATTGTCAGTCAGTTATTGGAAGAAAAAGGAGAGAAGTCCGAGGGAAGAAGGAAGAAGGAAGAAGGAAGAGGGGAGAAGGTAGAGGAATACGGGAGAAGTGCGAGGGGAGAAGGAATACCAGAGAGTTTGTGGAATAATTCTCAGTTGCAAGTCACGAATTCCCGAGGTTCGGGTGAATCTTTGGTGCTGGCAAATAATTGGCAAGGCAGCTTGTTTGACTCGGTGGCTGCTAAATTGCAGTTTAATTTGATCAATTTGACTGGCGTGCCTTTGGAAATCGATATTTTGCGATCGACAAAACAGCGCGAATTGATGAATTCCATCCTGCGGAAGTTACGCGAGTTGCTGGAGGAATTGCTCTTGGGGCAAGTGCAGCAAACTCAATTGTCGGAAAAAATGCCTGCTATTTTGCGGGATTTGTGGGAATCGACAATCATAGATTTTTTTGGCAGGTACTATACGCTGCAAACGGCAGAAAATCTGGTTGTTGACAGCAGTCAAACAAGCTTAAAACTACTGCCAGAAAGTCAAGGGGGAATCGCTGCTAATTTATGGGGAGGCAGCGGCATAGAAGTGGTGCCGGTGCTGCTCGCAGATGAAAAAGCAGTTGCCACGGAAATCCTTGACAAAATTCCGATGACAGTTGATTTATTTGCACATTTGCTATTTGAAATTCCGCTAACAGTTGACAATATTTCTTGTATTGCTGGCAGCCCGCAAGCGATGCAGCGAGCTGAAGCTTTATTGGAAAATTTGGTAATTCAAGTTGCTAGCTCAGTAGTGCAGCCTCTGCTGAATAATTTTGCGGATATTGAGGAAATCAAGCAAACTTTTTACGATGGCAAGTTAATTTCCACACGAGAAATTGAGCGGTTTCGGAATGATTTATCGTGGAGATACCGCTGGGATAGCTATTTTGTGGAACCGAAAGCTATTTTTGAAAGCAGGTTTTGGCTGTTTGTTTTGGGCGATTCAGGAATTAAGAGAATTTCTATTTATGCTCCCAGAAATCAGGAGTTAGCACAGTTGTCTGGGTTGCAGTTGGCTTTAACTTTGGTGCTGGAAACTCGGGATGCGATCGCACCTAGGGTTCGCGCGGTTATTTCGCTGTTGGGTAGGGCTGTTGTTTACGTTTTGACGCAGGTTATAGGGCGGGGAATTGGTTTGATCGGGCGGGGAATTATCCAGGGAATTGGGAATTCTTTGCAGGATAGCAAGTTTGGAAAAAATGGGTGATATTCTGCGGAAAAATTAACGATTACAAGGTTCGTAGTGAGGACTTCAGTCCGCATTCATGAAGGACTAAAGTCCTCACTACAAGGTTCGTAGTGAGGACTTCAGTCCTCAAGAAGAAGGACTAAAGTCTTCACTACAAACCTGACTTCAGTCCTCAAGAAGAAAGACTAAAGTCCTCACTACAAGGTTCGTAGTGAGGACTTCAGTCCGCATTCATGAAGGACTAAAGTCCTCACTACAAACCTGACTTCAGTCCTCAAGAAGAAGGACTAAAGTCCTCACTACAAACCTGACTTCAGTCCTCAAGAAGAAGGACTAAAGTCCTCACTACAAACCTGCTAATTGGTGGTATTATAGATAAGGACTTACTTAATGCTATAAGGTTGACTTTTTATGAGTATTATGATAGCGATTGATGCCGATCGCATAAACAGCTTAGATTTGTCTCCGGTGCGGACTGTTATTGAACAGTGGCTCGCCGAAGGGGCGATCGCCCAAAACGAACAGCAGGTACAATTTGAAATAGAGTATCCGCGCGAAGAATTAGATCCCCGAGAAATCTCGGAACTTCCCGAAGTGCGGCTGTGGTTTATTCGCTTGGATGCTTGTTATCCTTGGCTGCCGTTTTTGCTCGATTGGAAAGCCGGAGAATTGGCCCGCTATGCCGCGATGTTGGTGCCGCACCAGTTCCACCGCACCCAAGGCATTCAATACAATCCCGAAGCTTTAGAAATGTTTTTGATGAGCAAAATTTTTGTGTTGACTGATTGGTTGAACCAGCAGGGAATCAAGAGTAAATCGAAGTTGATGGCGATGTCGCAGATGTTTGGTTACGATTTGGATGATACTTTTTTTGATGTGATAGTTCCGCACAAATAAAACCTCGCGCCTCTCATTAACATCATCCTAATTGGGGAGATGACTCTATACCTTAAGACTGACGCAAAAAGGTAGAAACCCAGAAAACCGCGCTGTTGAAACCTATACAAACAAAACCGGGCGACGCGGGTTGAAGAACAAGTAGTAAAAATTACGTTTTACATAATTTTTTTCAGTCGGCGCAGGCCGACTTTGTTTGTATAGACGCGGTTTTAACCGCCGTGTTATCTTAATAAATCTTAACAGAAACCGCAAAACGGCTTAAATACAATACTTTAACTAGCTCGCGTAGCAATCCTATTGGTTGACTTTACACTTTTCTGAAAATTTAGAGTTAGTTTAGATAGATATAAGTAGGTGAGAAAGTTCTTAGTTGCTGAAACCGATGCGGTCGATTACTTCTTCCTAATGACGACAGAACTGATGGGTAATCGGTAATCCATGATGGGTAATCGGGAATTCTATCCGTTACATCCGTTAAATCCGCTACAAAATCCGCTGCCGAACTTCTTCCTTCTTCCTTCTACAACGATCGCCCGATTCAATCGATCGAGGAAATATCCCATGAAAACAGATTACCTCATCGTCGGTAGTGGTTTATCAGCACTGGTTTTCGGAGCCTTGATGGCAAACTCCGGCCTCATCGTGTACATCCTGGAAGCTCACGAGCATCCCGGAGGCTTTGGCCACACCTTTACCATGGCCAAAAAATACACGTTTAATGCCCAATTTCACTACGTTTGGGACTGCGGCGAAGGACATACAGTCGATCGAGTCCTCAAAAAACTCAATCTCGATCGCGATGTCACCTTTGAGCGCTACGATCCGAATGGCTTCGATCGCATGAGAATGCCTGGGTACGCCCTCGATATTCCCTCGGAAGCAGAGGAATTGATCCGGCGATTGTCGGCGCTGTTTCCCGAAGCAAGCGAGAGAATTCGCAAATTCGTCAACGAAGTCGAAAAAACCGGCGAAGGACTCAGAAAACTCGCTCCTCCCGTCAAACCAATTGAATTAATCAAAAATTTCGGTGACGTATTCTGCGCTGTCCAACACCTCAACAGCACACTGCAAGACGTTTTCGATAAATTCCAACTCCCGCAAGCCGCCCAAACTTTATTAGCCCTGCAATGGCCGGACTTTTTGCTACCTCCTAACCAGTTGTCTTTCTATGCTTGGATTGCTTTGTTTCGAGGCTATCAAGAAGGTGCATTTTACCCGACGCAGCATTTTGAAGATGTTATCAATTCTTTAGTTAAAGTCATTGAATCCAACGGCGGGAAAGTTCTGCTCAACCATGAAGTCACGAATTTTAGGGTGAAAGATAGAACTGTTACGGGAGTTGAAGCGATGGATTTGACTACCCATCAAACCCATGAATTCACGGGCGAAACCGTGATTTGCAACCTCGACCCCAAAAGAGCAGCCAAGATGATTGGTGAGGAACTGTTCTCTAAAACAGTGCGGCGGAAACTCGACTACGAGTATTCTGCATCCAATTACATGGTGTACTGCGTTGTCAAAGATATCGACCTGCGAGACTACGGATTTGGCAAGTGGAATACGTTTCATTCGGAACACTTGGATCTGAATGAAGCTTTTGCTCAAATGTATGACAAAAATGATTTTTCTCGTCCGAGTTTTGCAATTACCACGCCGACTTTACTAACGGAAGCGCGGCGGGATTGTCCCGAAGATTGTCAAATTGTGGAATTTCTAACTGTTGCTAATTACAGTTATTTTAAACAGCTTTGGGAGACCGATCGCAAAGCTTACAGGCAGAAGAAACAAGAGATTTTAGACTCGATTTTAGACGTAGTTGAAAAACACTATGTTCCAGATTTCCGCAAACACATGGTGTTTCATATTACCGGAAGTCCTACGACTAACGAGCGCTTCTGCTGGTGTCCTAACGGCAATTCCTACGGTTCTACCCTGACTCCGAAAAACATGGGGGTCGATCGGCTAAATCACGAAACATCCCTCAACAATTTCTATTTTTGCAACGCTTCCTCGGGCTATCCAGGCTTTGCGCCGACATTTTGGACGGGGGCGCTGCTTTATCAACGTTTGTCCGGCGATGCGATTTTAGGGTGAGGAATCACAGTTAAATAACTGCGATATTTGGTGGCTTGGGTTGAGGTTTGGGCGATCGAAAATTGGCTGATATCTATGAGGAGATGGCTGTGCCTATTGGTGTCAGCTTAGCATCAAATCTAGCATGGATCTACTGTTTGATGCTGAGGCCCCGATCCCCCCTAACCCCCCTTAAGAAGGGGGGGACAAGAGCTTTAAAGTCTTCCCGATTCTCCCGGCGCCCCCCTTAAGAAGGGGGGGACAAGAAGTTATCAAAGTCCCCCTTCTTAAGGGGGATTTAGGGGGATCTGGTCTCGGCGAGCGACGAGAAATACAAAAATTTTTCGTTTTGTCCCCCTTAAGAAGGGGGATTTAGAGGGGGATCGAGACTCCGCTACAAACGAGAGATACAAAGTTTTTTCGGGTTAAATTGACACCTCGGAACATTGCCGTGTCCTGCGGGGAATACAAGCATTCAATTAATAACAATCCCACATCAATTTAGGAGAGAACCATGAGAATTGCAATTGTTGGGGGCGGAGCTAGCGGTATGGCTACAGCCTACTGGCTCAACAAACAGGGACACCACGTCACTGTGTTGGAAAGTCAGCCGATTTTAGGCGGACACATTCGCACGCTGAATAAAAATGTTTTGCCGAATCAATCTGAGTGCAATGAAATATTAGAAAATGGGGTGCTAGAATTTCCCACTGTGTTTTACAATTTCGCGGCTTTAATGCAGGAGCTAGGCGTTGAATTAGAACCCGTGCAGATTGGTTCATCGCTATTTTTTAAAGATGGCGGTCACTTTTTGTCAGCGGTTGCTATTCAAAAAAATTTTACGGGAATGCAACGCTTGATTGAGTATTTGCAACTCGACAGTCTCTACGCTCGTTCGGCTGGATTTATTTTGAAAATGCGGTTTGCCAAACAGCACGATTTCTACAATATGCCGCTTTCTCAGACTTTGAAAAGGTCGTGCGTCCGCAATGATTGGCTGAAGTTGCTGACGATGTACAGCTATTCTATACCGTTTGAATTGCTGGACGATTTTCCAGCCCAATTGGCGATGCCTGTGCTGCGGGAATATGCTTCGGTAAATTGGGTGAGGATTAAAGGCGGAGTTTATTCTTACATTGAAAAGATTCTGGAGCGGTTTAAGGGCCATATACTGCTGAATGTGGAGATTGCCAAGATTTTTAGAAGTGCTGATGCTGTAAAAATTGTGCTGGCTAATGGGGAAATTCAGGAGTTTGATAAGGTGGTTTTTGCGATGCCGCCAGACCAAGTGATGAGGCTGTTGGCTGACCCGACGGAGGCGGAAACGAAGCGGTTTGCGGCGTGGAAACCCAATTATGCCACGACTGTGCTGCATTCGGATACTTCGATGTACGATCGCTACGGTATTCGCAAGTTATCGGAATTCGATTTTTTCGAGACGGACAAGGGCTGGGGCTACAATGCGAGCTTGAATCAGCTTTGCGGCATCACATCGCCGCGAGAGTACAGTTTAGCGTTTAAGTTGGAGGAGGCGATCGACAAACAGCACATTATTCACATTCAAAAACATCACACGCCGCTGTATACTGTCGAGTCTTTTCGATACCGAGACGAAGTTATCGAGACTAACGGCGAGAACAACACTTATCATGCGGGAGCTTATTTGGGGAATGGCTTGCACGAAGGAGCGATTACCTCTGCTTTGCGAGTCGCGAAATTAATCGGGTAAGCTCAATAGTGAGGCGACAAACTCGGGAAAATAGCGGTAAATTTCTGGTGGCTGGAGCACCCTCACAAAAGTAATCATCTCTGCATCAAAAGTTAAACCACTGCGAGAGTAGATTTTTGCTGAATGCTTAGGCTGCGACACAACCCGTCACAGTTAAATAGACACCATATTTCAAAGGTGCAGCGTTTGTCGATCCGCCGGCTAACACAGTACCCTCAAAGTTGGCTCCGATGAAAGTTGCGCCGCTCAAATCGGCTTCGCTCAAGTCGGCATAACACAGCCTAGCCCAATCGAGGTTTGCTTGCACCAAAGAAACTCCCACCAGATTTGCTCTGGTTAAATCTGCTCCCGTCAACTTGACGCCCCGCAACTGAGCACCGCTGAGATTGGCTGCTACCAAGTTCGAGCTTTCCAAGTTGACCCCGTTGAGTTTGGCTTCGCTGAGGTTTAGGCCATTGAGGTCTATCCTGCTGAGGTCGATGCCGTTGAGGTAAGCTTTCCTGAGATTGATGCCTGTTAATTCAGCGGCAAAGAGCTTTGCACCGCTGAGCTTGGCCCCCGTGCAGTTAGCCCAGTTAAGGTTTGCTCCCGTGAGGTTAGCGCCCCGCAGGTTGACGAATTGCAAGTCTGCCGCACACAAATTAGCGTTCCAGAGGATGGCGCCCCGCAGGTTGCTACCGATGAGTTGGGCGCCGCTCAACTTCGCCCTGGGAAGTTTTGCTTTGACGAGGTAAGCTCCGCTGATATTGGCTTTCGTAAGCTCTGCGTCAGCTAATCTGACTTGACCCATTTTGGCAAAACTCAGATTTGCCCTGCAAAGGTTTGCGCCGTTGAGTTCTGCTTTGGCCAGATGCGCTCGACTGAGGTTAGCGGACGACAGGTTAGCCCGCGAAAGGTTTACTCCGTCCAAGATAGCTCCGCTGAGGTTGGCTCCGCCCAGGTCGGCGCCAGCAAAATCTCTACAGCCATTTTCGTAGTCTTTGAGTAGCTCGGTTACTTCCATAGGGGTCTGATTCCTAATAGCGAAAATTTATCTAGAAATACTCACTCTTTATAAAAATTTTATATCTAATGGAGCGGTGGCGATCGCACTTTGAAGAAAGCTGAAAATTAACTTTATATTTCTCAATATACTGAGTTATTTTTGCAACACAGAGGGCTGTTTTTGACTGTCAACCGTAAAATAATGGTTTCACGGGGATCGGTAGGAAGGCAACGCTTGGGGAGGCACACAATAGGCTTTCGGGTAAATCAAGGGTTTCAGATGGCGACCTCAAAACTGTCCGGTTAAAATTAATTTCAGACCTTGTACCGATGAGGGATTGATGGATATGCCTAACGGTAGATGCTATTTGTGCAAAACCTAGCTGATAATTTACCAAAGATTATACTAAACTAACAGCGAGTAACATCTGTGTGAGGCAGCTCGCTTTACTTGCGCTCAAGCAGATATTTCAATCTATGTTATTATGAGTAAAAATTGAGGAATCTTCATGTCAAAAGAAAGAAAAAGCAACAAAGAAGTCAAAAAGCCCAAGAAACAACCTGATGGTGTTGCTAAGCCGAAGAATGACAAGAAAAATTATGGTAGCACGGACGATCGCAAGTAGAGATAGCTGCCATTCTCGGGACGGCGATTAATTTTGTGCGATTGTCATTGCTCTCAACTTTCAACATATTTAACTATCCCATTTTCGGCTCATCCGAAAACTGGTTTATTAGATCGTATCCGCCGAGAATGCTCGCAATCATAAGATTGGCTTGTAGTGAGGACTTTAGTCCTCAGATTATGAGGACTAAAGTCCTCACTACAAACCTTGTCTATTATGAGTAATTGAGAGGACACGCTCTTTTATTTAGGGTATCTGCTGCACTCAGCCTAAAGTATATTCAAATCAGTTTTTAGCTAGGAATATCAAACTATTGCATTGCCGATCGCACCTAACGCTATTTGTTAAGAATTTATCGATAAAAACATATAGTTAGAGCATCAAATCCCATCAAAGCGATATCTCAGTCACAGCAATATTACCGCCAAAACAGACATCAACATCAGTCCCCGGCGCCCGATCGCGATTTCCATACTCTCCCACATAATAAAAGTATTCTCCCTCTTGGCGGTAAACCACAGGTAGCGGCTCAGTTGAAGGCTGACAAAACACAATTTCCGGTTCCGCACTTCCCGGCGCTAAATGCGGAAAATTCACATTCCAAAAACACCCAGACTTAGATTCCCGGTTGAGCAAATCGGCCAACACCCGCGATGTCCAGCGAGTCGCGACATCCCAGTCAATTTCCAGCGGCCTTTTAATCCTGTGGGAAATCGCGATACCCGGAATACCGTGCATTGCTGCTTCCCGCACAGCCGCAACCGTACCGGAAATATACACGTCAACGCCCAAATTGCCGCCCGCGTTAATTCCCGAAAGCACTAAATCCGGCTGGGGACAAACGTGATGGAGAGCGATACGCACGCAGTCTGCGGGTGTTCCCCCTACAGCATATTCAAATTCCGATCGCCGATCGACATGAATCGGACTGTGAGCAGTCACCTGATGCCCGCAGCCCGACAATTGCCCCTGAGGGGCCACCATAATTGCCTTGCCATCTACAGCCTGCAAAAGTGCCTGAATCCCTGGAGCGTCTATGCCGTCGTCGTTGGTTAAAATTATCGTCATTGAAAATTTGTCCTAAATTTGACTATATCCGCCAAAATTGACCTAAAATCCCAAAACTCAAGGAAATGTCAACCTAGTTGTGGTAAAGTTTTGTGTCGATTGCTTTGCGTCAAAGCAATTTGCAAGTTCAGTTAAACGCGCTCACAGCTATGTTTTTGTTACCAATTCTACCCTTAGCTCAAGCAATCCCGACACCTCCCGCCCAAGAACTCATCATCCAGCCAGAAGTCCCGGTACCGGAAAATGAACTGGATTTGCCACCACCGCAACCCAGCAGCAGCCCGCTGAAAACCGTGACAGTGCCCCAGCAAGTGCGCGTTTTGCCGGGAAAACTCGACAGCATCCCCGTTTTCAACAGCAACAGCCCGGAAGTTGTACAAACCGAAGGCATTTTGCTCTCCACATTTCCGCAAGAAGAAAAACAAGTACCTTCTGCACACTTAAACTTTGCCTTCAAAGGCCGATTTGACATCTTCGCCCACCACATTGCTAAAGCTAAAAATCGCGCCGAAACCCGCACTTTATTTCAAGGCATAATTGTCCACAATCCCAATTCGGAACCTGTTACTTTAAATATCCTGCAAGGAGCGACTTATTTAACTCGCCCGGATGCTTTGTTTGTCGATTTGCCGTCGTATTTAGAAAATCGATTCGGGACTGTGTTTGCGGGGCCTGGCAGCCGCATTACGAGCGATGTGCTGCGGGGGCACAGACAAGCCATTTTGCCTGCTGCGATCGAGATTCCGGCGAATCAAAGCCGAATGGTGATGAATTTGCCGATACCTGTGGGGAATGTCACGCCTTCTTCCAATGGGCGATCGACTTTAATGCGAGTATCGAGCAGCAATTCGGTTTACGTAGCTAGTTTGGCGATGTTTGCTCCTCAAACTAAAGAAGGAGTCGAGCAATATCCAACTTTAGAACAGTGGGAAAATATTTTAAACACCAAAGGTTTAGCTGGGCCGAGAGATTTGGCTCCCACTGCTAGAGGCGAAAATCCACTGCAAAAAATTTACGGGCGCGTGGCGGGAGTCGCTGAAGGTTCCGAGTGGAAAGCTAAAATTACTGACAATTCGAGAACCGATTATTTAACTGTTCCCAAGCGCGGCGAGTCATTTTCCTATGCTTTGAGCACTACTGATACGGGTACTTTTGGGACGGGTCAAATTCAAAGCGCTAAAATGTTAGCTCGCTATCCCGATACTGCTTATTTTGCTCACGGTAATTACGGGATTCAATACAATTTAACTTTTCCACTTTATAACAAGTCTCGCGAGTCGCAAGCTGTGAGCATTAGAATGCAAACACCGATTAAGGCAAATAAGGAATCGGGGGGATTGATGTTTTACGATCCGCCGGAAAATCGCATATTTTTCCGAGGTACGGTGCGGGTGATGTTTAATGATGATACGGGGAAGACTTTGACGCGGTACATTCACATTGTGCAGCGGCGGGGACAGCAGGGGGAACCTTTGGTGAATGTGAATATGAAGCCGGGGGAACGCCGTTTGGTGCAGGTGGATTTCTTGTATCCGCCGGATGCGACTCCGCCGCAAGTTCTGACTGTGCGATCGAGTAATTAGTTTGTAGGGTGTGCACTGCGCACGGGTTGAATTAGATATCATGCCGACATCGATCGATCGGACGGTTGAATTAGATATCATGCCGACATCGATCGATCGGACGGTTGACTTAGATATAGCCTTTCTCAAAGAGATGAGGTATGACTGAAAGCTTCTATAACTCTTAAACGTATAGGGCCCAAGCCCAACTACGTCCGCGAACCTTTCTGAGAAAGGCTATATCATGCCGACATCGATCGATCGGACGGTGCGCGTTGCACACCCTACAGTATCGGATTAAAGTGTCAAAGACTGAGGATTTGTCTCAATCAATTTCGCCAAATCCTGCAAGAAAGATGCGGCGTCAGCACCGTAAATAATCCGGTGATCGCAAGTAATATTAACTTGCATTTGCCGCTTGACTCCCATCAAACCTTCTTCATTAGCTACGACTTGGGGGCGCGAAGAGCCGATCGCCAAAATCGAGCCTTGATTCGGGGGCAAAATCGCGTCAAACTTATCTACTCCATACATTCCCAAATTGGAAAGAGTAAAAGTTCCCGTGCTGTATTCGTCAGGTTTTAGCTGCTTGGCGCGGGCGCGATCGACTAAATCTTTCCAACTGCGGGAGAGAGAATAGATGTCCAGGCGATCGGCATTTTGCAACACCGGCGTAATCAAACCGCCGCCATCCATCGCCACCGCTACCGCCACATTAATATCAGCGCGGTGTTGAATTCCCGACTCCACATAACAAGCATTTAGCAGAGGATGTTTTTGTAAAGTTACTGCTACTGCTTTTGCCAGTAAAGCCGTCATCGTGACGCCTTTGGACTTAATTTGTTTGTAGAGTTTGTCGAGATTGTCAGTAGTAATTGTATAGCCGACGCGGAAACAGGGCACGCTCAAACTTGCTTCCATATTGCGGACAACCGCATTTTGCAGCGCATTCATCGGTACTCTGTTACCGGAAAGCGCTACCGCTGGAATTGGTGCGGGTGCGGGTTTGGCTGCTGCGGGTGCGGGTGCTGCGGGTGCGGGTGCTGCGGGGACTGTTACCGGTTGCTGAACCGGGGCTGGTTGGGCTTTCCCGGCTGCTGCTTCCACATCTTCTGCAACAATGCGACCGTTGGGGCCGCTGCCTTTGATTGAATTTAAATCTACTTTAAACTCTTTGGCTAATTTGCGAGCGCGGGGAGAAACGACGCTGCGCCCGTTTTGGCGGCTGACGTTTTGCTGCAAACCCGCTGATGCTGTAGCTGCGACAGGCGCTGGGGCGGAGGCTGCTGGGGCGGAGGCTGCTGGGGCGCCTGCTCCTTGTTTCTGGGCTTCTGCGATTTCGGCTTCTGTTTCTGCTACTAGGGCGATCGCAGCTCCCACTGGGGCAACTTCGCCGGCTGGTACAATAATTATTGCTAGATAGCCTTCGTAGAAAGACTCGACATCCATGTCGGCTTTGTCGGATTCAACTACGACTACCGTTTCGCCTTTTTCTACTTTGTCTCCGGCGGATTTGACCCAGGAAACAATTTTGCCCTCTGTCATGGTAGAGCTCAGGGCTGGCATGAAAACTTCGCGAATCATCTGTAAAAAGTCCTTGTGAGTTGGTAATTGGCGATCGGTATTTGGCGATTGATAATTGGCGATCGGCAATCGGCAATAATTATTATTATGCCAGCCTCTAGTCCGAAGATGTGCGGCTATCAACTCAAAATTACCTACCAATTACCAATTATCAATTACCAATTACCAATTTCTAATTTCTAAATATCACCTCGAATTTCTTCGACAATGCCGTCGCGGAGGAGAACTTCTACTTGCATTTTTTGAATCAAGTTTTCTCCCAGCCCGACGGTGAACGTGCCGTCAATTTGACCTTGACTCACTTCTTGTTCGAGGTCTAGCACCTGCACTTGCTGAAGCTGTTGCAGGTTTTGGTTTTTCTGTTCTAGCAGTTCGCTTTTTCTTTGATTCACCTGCACTTGAATGTTTTCTATTTGCTGCATTACTTGCGGGCCGGGGGGTTGCAGGCTTGACTTTTGGATTTCTGAAACCATCCGCTGCCCTTGCATTTCTAGTTGTTGTAGCTGAGAATCTATTTGATTGATTTGGGCTTGGAGTTGCTGTTGAGCTTCTTCTTTCCAGCGGGGAGTAACGACGACTTTAACGTTAATCGATCGCTTCAAGAGTAATTGTGGTTCCATAAATTTGTTGCTTGTCAATTGGGAATTAGGAATTAGTCATTAGTCAACAGTCATTAGTTCGCAAATATTTCCGTCTGACTGAGGACTGAGGACTCGGACTCGGGACTCGGGTGTTGGTGTCAACTTAAGGTCAAACCTATTATCAGTCTTCTGTCTGGCGATTCAGGCCAGATCCCCCCTAGCCCCCCTTCTTAAGGGGGGGATAAGAATCTTCTCTTTCGTCCCCCGACTATACGGGGGATTTAGGGGGAGCTTGCCTCTGCTATAAACGAGAGATACAAAGGTTTTCAGGCTGTTTGTTGACACCAGTGGGGACTCGGGTGTTGGGATAATTTTTGCTTTTCCATTCCCCAAGTCCAGCGAATATTTCAAAACATCCCGTCAATCATATCGCGGTAGTGTTCCGTCACAACCGGACGCTTAATTTTCAGGGTCTGGGTCAACATTCCATTTTCCATCGAAAACGGCTCCTGAATCAGCCGGAACGGGCCGATGCGATCGTCCGCGCGGTATCCGGGGCGATTTTGCACCTCCCGGTTTAATTCTTTGCGGAATAAGTCTTGAATTGCCTTGCTATTCCAGTCAATTTCGTGTATGGGAGGATTCTGAGTTTCGGCCCATTTCTGGACGGCTTCTTGATTGGGGACAATTACCGCGCCGATCGATTTTTGGTCTTGACCTACTACCATAATTTGGTCGATGTAGGGGCTGCGGACACAGGCGTCTTCGATGGGCTGCGGTTCGATATTTTCGCCGTTGCTGAGGACGATCGTATCTTTGGCCCGCCCAGTCAAAATTAAGTCATTTCCCGGTGTCAGCCAGCCCAAATCGCCGGTGTCGAACCAGCCGTTTGAGTCAATGGCTTTGGCCGTAGCTTGCGGATTGAGATAATATCCCTGCATGATTTGCGGCCCGCGTCCCAAAACTAAACCGCGCTGGCCTGTTGGCAGTTGCTGTTTCGTTTCCGGGTCAACTATTTTAATCTCGGTACCGGCGATCGGCTGTCCGGCCGAACCTTTAAGATTGTGCCAAGGGCGGCGGACTGTCAAAACCGGAGATGTTTCAGTTAAACCGTATCCCACTAACAAACCGATATTTGCGATTTCAAAGAAATTGTCTAAATGCGCGGCTAAGGAACCTCCGCCACTAATCGCCCACTTAAAACGTCCTCCCGTAGCTTCCCGGACTTTTTGGTAAACGAGTTTTTCGGCGATCGCGTGTACGGGAGACAACAGAATGCTTTTAATGCGGGCAATGAGTTTTTCGGAATCAGAAGCAGGTTTTAAACTGAGAG
This sequence comes from Microcoleus sp. PH2017_12_PCY_D_A, assembly GCF_020738565.1. NCBI lineage: Bacteria > Bacillati > Cyanobacteriota > Cyanophyceae > Oscillatoriales > Microcoleaceae > Microcoleus > Microcoleus sp. PH2017_12_PCY_D_A. The sequence goes on from NZ_JAEQCI010000020.1 coordinate 139,669, forward strand.
TTAAACCTTGGAAAATGCGGCGGGCTTCAATGTATTGCTGGCTGGCAGATAGCAGAAAATTCACCAATTTTTGTTTGTTGGGTGGCTGTTCTCTAAATTGCTTTTGTACTGCCTCGTAAATCGATTCCCAGATGCGCGGAACGCTGACCATGTACTGGGGTTTGCAGGTTTTAAAGTCTTGTTTGAAATAGCGAATGCTGGTGTAAATTTGGGTGCATCCTTGGGAAAGCAAGAAGTATTCGACTGTGCGTTCGTAGGCGTGCCAACTGGGGAGGATGCTGAGGGCTGATTCGCCCGGTTCGGGTTGCAAAATTGTGCCGAAGGTGGTGAGTTGGTGCAGCAGGTTCCCGTGAGTCAGCATGACGCCTTTGGGTTTGCCGGTGGTGCCGCTGGTGTAGAGGAGGGTTGCAAGGGTGTGCGGACTGTGGTTCGCAGGTTTGAAGGGGCGGTTGGCGCCGGTGGCCATGACTTGGGAAAATTTGACTGTGGTTAGGGTGGGGCTGGTTTCTGGTTCCTCGTCGGAGAGAAGGACGATGAGTTCGATCGGCAAATCGGGGAGGCGGGCTTGCAGTTTTTTGAGTAAAGCCAGGTTTTCGACTACTAAGGCCGTACTGCCGCTGTCTTGGATGATGTAGAGGAGTTCTTCGGGGTCAGCGGTGGCACCTCTAACGGCGTTGGCGGCCCCGGCGGTCATGATGCCTTGGTCGGCTATCAGCCAGCGGGGGCTGTTGTCGGCGAAGAGGGCGACGCGGGGAGGGACTGCTTCTTCTGAATTTGCGTTGATGCCGAGGGCTTGTAAGCCGCTGGCGAATTGTTGAATTTGTTGGTAGAGGTCGCTGTAGGTAAACTTGATTTCTGGGTTGCTGTGGGGATCGTGGAGGGCGACGGTTTGGGGAAATCGCTGTTTGACGATCGCCCAGATTTCCGGTATCGATCGAATGCCGCTATAGTCGATCGTCCGGCTGAGGTTGGCGCGTTCAATGTCGCTCATTTGATAGGATGTGTTGTTCATAGCTGTTTTTGGGATTTGTGTGAGTTTAAAGCGTTGTTTCTGAATCTATTATTAATTTATATGTGAAGGGGCGCGATCGAACCGGGACAGTTTCCCTACCTGTCTGTACCTGGGAGAGGCTATGTTTTGTTAGTTGTTGTTATCTTTTCATCGATCGGGCTGAGGCAGAAACCGGGTTTTTTGCAAAAATCTTCGATCGCCACCTTTAATATCGATGAAAAACCCGGTTTCTTTGGTATTTGATACGCAATTCTCCATTTAGCAAACAAAGTTAAACAGAAACACATGAATTTACGAAAGTTGATAATAGTTGCTTTAAGTGCGATCGTAGCATTATCTGGAAGTGCACTGTCTGTGAAGGCCGCAGAAGTGCGATCGGCAAACAAAACATTTGCTGATTGGTGTCGCGAAAAAGATACTTTGAGTCCTGAAACTAAACATACAGTTGATGTGTTGTTGGAGAAAGCGGGGACTACTGACTGTGATGCGGGCGATCGGAAACTTTCGAGTCTCACGGAACTCTTTCTCATCAACAATCAAATCAGCGACATCAAACCCCTAGCATCCTTGACTAAAGTGACTGTGCTCATTCTTAGCGACAATCAAATCAGCGACATCAAACCACTAGCATCCTTGACTAAACTAAAAGTTCTCGACCTCGACAACAATAAAATTAGCGATCTTCAACCGCTAGCATCCTTGACTAAGGTGACTTCGCTCATTCTTAGCGACAATCAAATCAGCGACATCAAACCACTAGCATCCTTGACTAAACTAGAATTTCTCAACCTCGATAACAATAAAATCAGCGACATTCAACCGCTAGCAGCCTTAACTAAACTTACTTCTCTCACCCTCAAAAACAATAAAATCAGTGACATCAAACCGCTAGCATCCTTGACTAAGCTTACTTCTCTCATCCTCGCCAAAAATAAAATCATCGATGTCAAACCGCTAGCATCTTTAACTAAATTGATAATTATAGACCTCGGAAACAATAAAATCAGGGATATCAAACCACTAGCATCCTTGACTAAACTAAGATTTCTCGAACTGCTCGGAAATCCGATCGCACTCAAGACTTGTCCAGTCAAGCCAGAGTCTATCTGTGACTGGGAACCACAACCTAAACCATAAAACTTGAAAATGATACCCGATCGCACTTCAATATTTCAGTCGCGATAGCTGTGGTGCTGATAAAGTACGATCGCCCATTCTATCCGCACATCGGCTTCTGTCGGGGGGAGATTGTCGGAAAGGTCGATCGTAATTTGCATGATTTAAGGTACTTTTTAATTTCTAGTTTATCTTTAAGTTTCACAATTTAGCAATCCTACCATAGCGCAATTATTAGCTAAATCTGCCAAATCTTGCCAAGTGTGAAAATAAATGTAGCGTTTGTTTGCTGCCCGATCCATTCAGATCGTGTCCGATCGATTACCAATAATAAAAACGGTTCGTAGTGAGGACTTTAGTCCTTCTTCTGAGGACTAAAGTCCTCACTACAAACTTTTCTTATCGCGGTCGATCGACTGGACAAAATATCACTTCTCAAACCGCAGTTAACGCTGATACAACTGTTCATAAACAGCTCCAGTTGTTGTTTTAGTCGATAGCCGTCCAGGGGTTGCCGTTGCAGCAGCCCCAGCGCTGATAATTCAAGCATTTATATCAAGTTGATATTCTAGTCTGAATTATATGACTGTATGCGATTTAATGGCGATCGGGCAAATAGCTAGTTTTAAAGAATCGGGAAATTTAAATACACATTTAATAAAAATTGTCAAGTTTATTTAGATATATTGTTTTAAGCTCAAGAAAGAGCGATCGCTTGATAGACTACCACCGCGTTTATGTGCGATCGCCCACTCGCGTGAGATTTTAGTAAAAAACCGAGCTTGTCCATTGCAAAGTTGATACGTCCGCCAGCGATGGGTTTCCCACCAAAAGGAAACTCCAAATTCTTTGCTTGAATCCCGTTAAATACCCCCACTCAACGCTCAATTAATTCCAGGAATTCCTGCTACAAATTAGCAACATTTCTTTACATCAATCGTTCTGGAATGCACAACTTATAGAGAATTGAAATCTTTTAATATTTAATTAACCTATCTACGTGTATTTACGGATGCATGGCGGAAGCCTGCGGGGCTTTTCTTCACACAATCTTCACAATTTTACGCGACTATACGGATAATTTATAAAGATTGTGTAAAGATGACCCTGTAACTGTAGCCATAGGAGCCATTTTGTAAGTTATGATTGGAACCAGCGAAAACACTACTTACGCAATCACCGCACTTTATTAGAAAAAACCGAATTCCGACATCTCAAAAGTTGTCAAAAATGTTGGGATATGAGGTTTTCGCAGCAAAACTCAAGAAGCATTTTTCAGCCGGCTAGGTGGCCCTAAAAAATAAAATATTAGCCCAGTCTGGTTAATTATCAGTCAATAAAATTAACAGAAAAATTCAACAGGGAAAGCTATGAAAACAAGTTCAGGGGTACAAAATTACTGCGAGCGCTCCCCAGCCTCATTGCCAACTGTTCCAGCTTTTGAGAAACTCTTGGAGGAAATCAGTCCCGAACCGACATTAATTGCCAAATTAAATACAGCCTGTGAAATTTGCGAGTTTCAACTCGGAGATGAAATCACCCAATATCAAACACCGGATAATACCAACAATTTAGTTGAACAAGCACAGAGCGATCGCAATTTTTATTTAGTTTGTCAGGGAAGAGTCAGGCTGCTAGCGGTAGAAGCCTCTCAACAGCAAGAAGTTTCGGTGACGGTACTGGAACTCGGAGCAGTATTTGGGACAGACGACGTATTTATTGCCAGCGGACTGCCTTACAGGGCAATTGCAGCCGGAAGCTGCCAACTCGCTCGAATTAACTGCGCCAAATTGCAGCTAGTTTTAAAAGAATTTCCCCAACTGCAACAGCACTTGCAGCAACAATTCCAACAGATACAGCGATTAATTTTTTTCAAAACGCAAACAGATTTGCGATCGCTTCCTGCCCACCAACAACAGCTTCTGTGGCCGCACTTACTTCCTTATCTAGAAGAAACCCCAATTTCCGCCGGAGTTTCCATTGCTGAACACTGCCAAAAAACCACCAATCATTTTTGGCTTGGCAGTGGTAAAATTCAAGGTCAAGCACCGCCAAGTATCGGGAGTGACTGGAGATATTCAGACGTGCCGAGCGACTGGAAAGCGGCAACAGACCTGCTAATTTACCAACTTAGCTCAAAACAGTGGGAAATGGCAAAAGCCACAATTGCTTCCGACAGCAATACCCGCCCCAAAATTATCCGCAAACCTCCGAGTTTAACTTTAGTAACTGCGCCAAAAGATGCCTCCTCTACCTCAAAAACTGAGCCGTCAAAATTAACCGCAGTCGAGTCTCCCAAATCGGCATCCGGAATCATCAGCTTCCCAAAGCCCAAGCGGCGCCGATGGTTGAGCAGCGGACACCCTTTCATTCAACAACAGAGTACGGCAGATTGCGGAGCTACCTGCTTGGCCATGATTAGCGAATATTGGGGTAAGAAATTCAGCCTGAATTACTTGCGCGAATTGGCAGAAATCGGCCGCAGCGGCGCCTCGCTAAAAAGTTTGGCAAAAGCAGCGGAAAGGATGGGGTTTCAAACCCGTCCGGTGCGAGCTTCTTTGACTCCGCTCCGCAATCAAAATCCCTGGATAGCTCACTGGCAAGGCAATCACTACGTTGCAGTTTACCGCTTTAAAAATCAACAGGTTTTAGTTGCCGATCCGGCGGCGGGCAAGCGGTGGATGAGCATTAAAGATTTTACTGACAGTTGGACTGGGTACGCCCTGATTTTAGACCCGACAGCGCAGCTATACCGCAACCACAGTGCCGAACATAAAGGCATCAAAGTTAAGAATTTTCTGGGCATAATCTGGCCCTACCGCGCTACGATCGCCCAAATTTTGGCAATCTCTTTGTTGATCCAAATGTTTGGGATCGTTACTCCCCTGTTTACTCAGGTAATTCTCGACCAAGTAGTTGTCAGCAAAAGCATTGTTACTTTGCACGTTTTTGCGATCGGACTGCTGCTGTTTAGTGTTTGGCGATCGCTCTTGGGGGCAACGAGACAGTATTTGCTGGATTACTTGTCCAACCGCATCGATCTGACTTTAATTAGCGGGTTTATCAGTCACACTCTCAGTTTGCCGATAAAATTTTTTGAATCTCGTCAGGTGGGCGACATCTTGACGCGGGTTCAGGAAAATCAAAAAATTCAGTCGTTTTTGACTCGCCAAGCGATTACGGCTTGGTTGGATGCTTTGATGGCTGTGGTTTACATCGCACTGATGGTTTACTATAACTGGCGTCTGGCTTTGTTGGTGCTGGCTTTGATTCCGCCGATCGTAATTTTGACTTTGGTGGCAACTCCGTTTCTGCGCCAAGTATCGCGGGAGATTTTTAACGAAGGTGCCAAGCAAAATTCATCTTTGGTGGAAATGATCGGTGGGGTGGCGACGATTAAGGCAACTGCTGCCGATCGAGAAATGCGCTGGCGCTGGGAAGACCAATTAACCTGCATGATTAATGCTAAATTTCGGGGGCAGAAGTTGGCGAACTCTTTGCAGGTAGTTGGGGGTGGGATTAATACTTTGGGCAGTACGGCGTTGCTGTGGTACGGGGCAATGCTGGTGATTCAAGACGAATTGACGATCGGTCAATTTGTGGCTTTTAATATGATGATCGGGAGCGTGATTTCTCCTGTGCTTTCGGTGGTGGGACTTTGGGATGAGTTTCAGGAAGTGTTGGTGTCGATCGAGCGTTTGGATGACGTATTTTCGGCAGAACCTGAAGAAAGCCCTTACAAACCAATGCTGGTACTGCCTCGCATTCACGGAAGCATCAAGTTTGACAATGTTTCTTTCCGCTATGCTCAGGATGAGGAACGCAATACGCTGCAAAATCTTTGCTTTGAGGTGCAAGCTGGAGAAACTGTGGCAATAGTCGGCCGCAGCGGTTCCGGTAAGAGCACTTTGGTGAAGCTGCTGCAAGGTTTCTATTATCCAGAAAAAGGGCGGCTGACTGTTGACGGCCACGATATTCGCCACATTTCGTTGCAGTCGCTGCGAGTGCAGTTGGGTGTTGTCCCTCAAGATTGTTTCTTGTTTTCGGGAACGATTTTGGAAAATATTACGCTGTACAAAAATTTGGAAAACCCCGCCAGTCATGGCGAAGAAGGAACATTTGGTGATTCTGCAAGCTTGGAAGAGGCGATCGAAGTGGCGAAGCTAGCAGAAGCTCACGCTTTTATTCAAGATATGCCGCTGGGTTATCAAACTCCTGTGGGGGAGAGGGGTACGAGTTTGTCTGGGGGCCAGCGCCAGCGAATTGCGATCGCCCGCGCTTTGTTGGGCGATCCCCGAGTTTTGATTTTGGACGAAGCAACTTCTTCGCTGGATACCGAGTCTGAGCGCAGGTTCCAGCAAAATCTGGCTCGCATCAGTCGCGATCGCACTGTCTTTGTCATCGCTCACCGATTGTCTACGGTGCGGAATGCCGATCGCATTTTGGTTTTAGACAAAGGCATTTTAGCCGAACAAGGCAACCACGACGAATTAATGGCCCAACGCGGGCTTTACTATCACCTAGCTCAGCAACAACTGGATCTTTAAGTCATTAGTCATTGGTCATTGGTCATTAGTCATTAGTCATTAGTCATTAGTCATTGGTCATTAGTCATTAGCAACCAACACAAGACTAAAGATGATTTTCAATTACCAATTACCAATTGGGAGCATCTCAGTTTTGCAAGAAGCATTTTTTAAAGAACGGACTTCAGTCCGCACGTGCGTTCCTTTTTTGAGCGGGGCATCACTGTAAATGCAAAACTGAGATGCTCCCTACCAATTCCCAATTACCAATTCCCAATTACCAATGCCCAATTCCCAATGCCCAATGCCCAATTCCCAAGTCCCTATTTGGAGTAAATATCATGGTTTCACAAGATGGCAAAGAATTAAGCACGAGTCCTGACGAGATAGCTGAAGTCTATGGGGGCGTAGCTTTAAGGCAAGAAAACGAAGCCAGAAAAACAGACCGAACTTTAGAAGTAGTTGAATCTAAAAATCGCTCTTCTAAAACTAATGACTATATCTATCCGGCTCAATTCCGGCAGCCTCAGGCTGATAATTGGTCTACTTCTTTGCACTCGGTACTAGACCAACCGCCAGTATCTTTTCCCCAGCGGTTGATATTAGGAGGACTGGTGTTTGCCGTAGCTTTTGCAGCGTGGGCAACTTTGGGAAAAATAGATCAAGTCGGCCACGCTCAGGGTAAATTAGTTCCCAAAGGTGATGTTTACAAAATTCATCCGACGGAGCCGGGAAAAATTATTAACCTCGCGATTAAAGAAGGTCAAAAAATCAAAGCTGGACAGTTATTAGCGGAATTAGACCCGGAAAATGCTTCGAGCGAGGTGGAGCGTCTCGATAAAATTCTGGACGCTTATCAGATTCAATTGGTGCAGCAAATTAGTTCGATCGAGAGAACTCGACTGGAGGCTCAGGCGAGCCTCGCCATTGCTGCTGCGGACAAGCGGGGGGCTCAAGCTGCGATCGACAGATCTCGCGCTTCAGCAGCCACCACGCAGTCTCAAATCGAGCAATTGCACGCAGATGTGGTGTCTCAGAAAGCGCGGCAGGAGCAGATCGAACCTCTGGAAAAGCACGCACAAAATCTGTTGTCGCAATTGAAAACAGATATCACTTCTCAACAGACGAGGCGCGATCGCGTGAAACCGCTGCAAAATAAGAGTCAAGACTTGCTAGCACAATTGCGAGCAAAAGTGGCGGCCCACAAAGAGCGGATCGGGCGGCTCAAACCTTTGGTAGATGAGGGAGCGCTGTCTAAAGATGTATTGTTTCAAGCTGAAGATGCTCTGCGGGAAAGCGAAAATGCGGTCATTAGAAGCCAGTTGGGGGAGAAAACTCAGGCTGACGATCGAGTTTTTGAGGTCGAGCAAACCGTGCGCGACAGACAAAGTGCTGCGATCAGGAGTCAACTGTCTGAGGCGACTCAGGTTAAGGAAAGGCTGTTTGAAGTCGAGCAAGGTTTGCGCGATCGCACCAGTTCGATCGGCAAAATGCAAGGCCAATTAACCGAACAACTCGCAGAAGTCGATCGGCTGCAAGCCGAAGCCGCCAGCAAACAAGCAGCAGCGCGCCAAATGCAGTTAGAAAAACAGCAAAAAGTTCAGCAGTTGGAAATGGAATTAAACCAAGTCAAATCCAAAATTGCCGAAACCCAAACCCTGCTAGCTCAAGCCAAAAACAAGCTCAAACAAAGATTTCTCTACGCACCAGTCAGCGGAGTAATTTCCGCGCTCAACATTCACAACACCGGCGAAGTCGTGCAACCGGGTCAAACTATTGCAGAAATGACTCCGAATTACGCTCCGCTAGTGCTGGAAGTGAGTTTACCGAACCGAGAAGCGGGATTTGTCAAAACCGGAATGCCGGTACAAGTCAAATTCGATGCTTTTCCCTATCAAAATTACGGCGTGATGCCGGGAAAAGTTGTCTCAATTTCGCCGGATGCCAAAACCGACGAGCGATTGGGTGTTGTTTACCGGGTGGAAGTGAGTATCGATCGAGACTCAGTGAAAGCCAACAATCAAACCTGGAAACTCAAAGCGGGCCAGACAGCCACGGCGGAAATTATCATCCGCCAGCGGAGCATAGCCGACATTTTGCTCGATCCGCTCAAGCAACTACAAAAAGGCGGCATGAGTTTGTAGTCAGGTTTGTAGTGAGGACTTTAGTCCTTCTTTCTGCGGAAGGGAGTCCTCACTACAAACCGCAGTCAACAGTCAATTAATTTACAGGTTTGTAGTGAGGACTTTAGTCCTTCTTTCTGCGGACTGAAGTCCTCACTACAAACCCCAGCCATGAGTTTGTAGTCAGGTTTGTAGTCAGGACTTTAGTCCTTCTTTCTGCGGACTGAAGTCCTCACTACAAACCCCAGCCATGAGTTTGTAGTCAGGTTTGTAGTCACGACTTTAGTCGTTTTTTCTGCGGAAGGGAGTCCTCACTACAAACCCCAGCCATGAGTTTGTAGTCAGGTTTGTAGTCACGACTTTAGTCCTTCTTTCTGCGGAAGGGAGTCCTCACTACAAACCGCAGTCAACAGTCAATTAATTTACGCAAAATAGGATAAAACGATGAATTCGCAATTTAACCATTCTGCCAATCATTCCCAAGTTGGAATCAAACCCGAACAATTGGATGAGATAATTTCAGCGATTCTGGCAGGAAAGTATTCTTGGGCTTGTTTTTTGCTTTTGCGGTGCACGGGTTACAACCCTCTCGACTATATCCCCTACCGCACTTCTAACCGCTTGCTCAAGGAAAATACCCAAACGAGGAAATCGGAAACTCAGCCGGCGCTGGGCAAAATTGCGGATTTAGATTATGTGGAAGTCGTGAGGGAAAAACGAGCCGGAGTTCGAGGTGGTTGTGCAATTGAGGTTGTAAGCGAGTTGCACTCAGATACCGCAGGTTTTGTCACCCAAGTCGGCGGCGAAGGTTCCAATATCTCGGCGCCGGCGGTTGATGTTCCAAATCAAGGATTTTTTGCGGGATTTAAGACGCGCTGGTTTAATTTTGGGGGCAAGTAATTTAGTGGTGCGACAACCCGATTTTGAGCGTTGAGTCGCTACAAGCCTGGTTTTTGCAGTTTTCTGCCAAAATGGCAACACGGTTGTGCGATCGTCCCTGATAATGTGTTTGCGACTCAAAAAAGACAAACCGAGCTGCCATTCATGCTGTTGAGCTGGAGCAGGGTTTGTCTGTACGGGCGATCGATCGAGCCAAATACTAAAATCTAATTCCAGTCTCGTTCGTAAAGTATAAAACGAGGCTGTTTTTCGTGTTTGAATGCAGACCGTCTTGGACGCATTCATTACTCTCACCAGCCGGGTTTTTCAACAGCGATCGAGGGCTACAAGCAAGTATTTTCCTCCATCAAACCCAGTTGATGCGTCCAGGACTCGTAGAGATATCTTCTGTAGTTGTGGAGCAAATAGTTAACATATATTCATGAAGTTACATTGAGATTTTCATTTTAAACAAATCTGCCAAATTGGCAACACAGCTCTAATTAGCCCAGATATATTAGGTACATCGAAACAAAACAAGGTTGCTTCAAACAACCGCTAAATTAAAAGGACAAAAACCATGATTATTTCTGACCTGAACCATGTCGAAGAAGTTGCAGTATCCACCAGCGTAGTCGGCGGTTTTGACTTAGGCTATGACTACTCGAACGTGCAGTTTTACGAAAATTTCAACCTGAATAAATACATCAGCTCGAAGGTGTTTGTTTACGGTCATGCAGCCACTGCTGAATCTAAAGCATCCGCCTACGGCCCGGGCACTATGACTCAGACCTTCAACAACGCAGAGACCACACCTTACAGCTCTTCCTCTAGCGGTGCTTCGATCGCAGCTACTTCTGGTTTCTACTACCGCTGGTAATCACCACATTGAAGCCAGACTCTCTATCATCTGGGAGTTTAAACTCAATCCATCGCATCGCCGCAGCAGTTTGACCGTCAAAAAGTCAGTAAAACCCTCACGGTAACTACAGTTTAAACTCCCGACAAAATTTTGCAATTTTTACACAAAATACACTGAATATCGCGGAGAAAAACCATGATTATTTCTGACCTGAACCATGTCGAAAGCGTTTCTGAATCCACCAGCGTAGTCGGCGGTTTTGACTTAGAAAATGACTACTCGAACGTGCAGTTTTACGAAAATTTCAAGCTGAATAAATACATCAGCTCGAACGTGTTTGTTTACGGTCATGCAGCCACTGCTGAATCTAAAGCGTCCGCCGTAGGCCCGGGCACTATGACTCAGACCTTCAACAACGCTGTTACCACACCTTACAGCTCTTCCTCTAGCGGTGCTTCGATCGCAGCTACTTCTGGTTTTAGCTGCTACTGCTACTAACCACAGCGCAGACAAGCAGTCAGAAACCCAGCTATGTAAAGCAATGCAAAAAATGCGGGAGCGAACTCTAGATAAGTAAGTCACAAATGCTTGCCAAACTTTACATAGCTGTTTTGAACTGTGCCAACATACTTAATGGCGTTGGCTGGCTTGCTTTCTCACATCAGTTAAGCAGCCACTAAAAATTGTTGCGGTGAAAAAACATGATTATTGATGATTTAGATTATGTAGAGGCAGTTTTAGGAGCGAGCAAACTTGTAGGTGCTGGTTATACGCGCGCTGCTGGTAGCGCTCAGACTTTTGCTACCTATGGATTTGGCAGTGCTGATGCTAATGCTTTTGCTATTGGCCAAAATACCTCGACTGATGCTAACACTTACACAAAGGTGTATGTTAGCCCTTATATGGCTTTTACTGAAGCCTCAGCTACAGCTAACTCTTACGCTCGCACTGGCAACAGTTATTCTGTCTCCTTGAACGATAGCAGATCTTTGTTCATCTCTAGCGGTCAGCCCTAATGATTTGCGATCGCGGTTGGCAGTTTCATCAGAAATAGTAATTCCAAAAATGTTGGCTGTACTCACCAAATCAAAAACTGCTAAGCTGTCGCACGTTTAAATTGTATATTCAGGGCGGGCGGGACGCCCACCCCACAATAGTCTGATTTTTTTTGATATGCAATTTAAATGCAGAACAACATTTTAAAAGGCGTTTTGATAATAATGGCTAAATCAAATTTAATAAATAATCAGCGGGACAGCCATACAGATAAAAGGAGATAAATCGCGATGCCTTCTTTAGATTCATTAGCTCCTGAGCCCTTAAATAATATTGTTGGAAACAGCAATAGTTTAAACACCTTGAATTCGCAGGCGGCGAATAACTCTGGTACGGGCAGCACCAGCTCTTCCAGCAAGTCTAGTTCCTTTGTAAATAGCAGCGGTGCGGGCAGTACCAGCAGTGCGACAGCCACTTCGCCGATCGGAAGCAGTAGCAGTAGTAAGACTGCTTACGCTGCGGGGGCTACATCTAGCAGCGGCAGCGCGGCAGCGAGTGCTTCTACAGTCGCGCCCCCAACTACTAGCGCCACTGCTTCGGCGCCAGCAGCAACACCTGCGCCTGCGCCAATACCAATACCAACACCTGCGCCAATACCAATACCAACACCTGCGCCAGCGCCCGCACCAACACCTGCGCCCTTAGGAGACAGCAGCGGTGCGAGCAGCACCAGCAGCGCGACAGCGACTTCTCCGACTGGGAGCAGCACCAGCACTCAGACAGCATGGGATCCCGGTGGTACTTCTAGTAGCGCGATCGCCTCAGCTAGCAGCGGTTTAGAGACTCCGCCGGCTACGAGCGCCACTGCTTCAACTCCAGCGCCGACTCCAGCGCCGACTCCAGCGCCAATACCAGCGCCAATACCAGCGCCAACACCAGCCCCGACTCCAGCACCGACTCCAGCACCGACTCCAGCGCCAACTCCAGCACCAACTCCAGCACCGACTCCAGCGCCGACTCCAGCGCCGACTCCAGCGGCGGCTGCTACAGACTCTGCACCGGCAATTAATATCACAGCGCCAACACCAGCGCCAACACCAACGCCAACGCCAACACCAACACCAGCGCCAATACCAATACCAATACGGCTAACACCTGCTTCAACTCCAACACCAGCACCAACTCCAACTCCAACACCGTCAAATAATAATGACGGTGCGCCGCTTGCTGCGGTGACTGGCGGAACTTCTAGCAATTCAAGTCTTTCTAATTTGTCTCCAGAAAGTACCGGTGGTGGTGGCGAGAGTACGATCGTTGCTGAGCCAACAGATAACAGTAGCAGCAATTTGTCGATCGCACTTCCCGCTAACAGTAGCAACAACAGCAATGCCGATACAACCCCAGCGCCAGAAATCACCCCCCCAGAAAATCCTGCGGAATTAACTGTCACCTACGACAGCAACGGCGGCGGATATTGGCAGGGAAGCAGCGACATTGATGTGATTGCTTGCGGTAGCGGGTTCGATCGCGTTTTTGCTGGAGGCGGCGACGATTTTGTCAAAGGTAACAGAGGTAACGATGCGATCGAAGGAGGGGATGGAAATGACACTTTGCGGGGAGGAAGAGGTCAAGATTTGCTGATTGGCGGCAACGGCGACGATTTTCTGTGCGGCGACTTCGGTATCGATACGTTGATTGGAGGTGCCGGCGCTGATACGTTTGTATTTAGACCTGAAACAACGAGTTCTGTGGCTAATCTATTTTTAGCCGATATACTGGTTGATTTCAATGCCGCTGAAGGTGATAAAATCGGCCTGACAGGCGGACTTTCTGCCGCAGATATTGCGCTGGTGGCGTTTGATACTGACGGTAACGGTACCGCAGACGCAACTTTGGTCAAGTTTAGTTCCAATAATGGCGATCGAATTTTAGCCGTTGTTTTGGGGACAGTAAACGCAGCAGGTACAACAACTTTAACCAATGGTGATTTTATCAGTTTGCTTGCATAAAACCTTGTAGCTAACCGTTAACACGAACTCCCCCGCAGGAAGCCTCGTGGGGATGAGCTCAATCAACTTCTATAGCTTGAGAGAGAAATATGAAAGACTTTTACCAGCCATTGATAGAATCCAGTGAAATCATCAAACTACTCAGAAAAGAGCGGCAATTAAAGCCATTTTGTCAACAAGTTTTGCAGAAAAAAGTTATTGACAAAGCAGCCGAGGAACGGGGGTTAACTGTGACTCCCGAAGAAATTCAAGTTGCCGGCGACAAGCTGCGGCGCGAGAAGCGTCTGGAGAAAGCGGCGGATACGATTGCGTGGCTGGCGGAGCAGATGATTTCGGTAGAAGACTTAGAGGCCGGAATTTGCGATCGAATCCTCTCCCAAAAATTAGCAGAACACTTATTTGCCAAAGACGTAGAAAAGATTTTCGTGCAAAGCAAATTGCAATTCGATCAAATAATTCTTTATCAAATAATTGTTGCGAACGTACAACTTGCCCGAGAAATATTTTATGAAATTCAAGAAGGAGAAATCAGCTTTTTTGATGCAGCCCACCTTTACGACATTGATGAAAATCGCCGACATTTATGCGGTTGCGAAGGCAATGTTTATCGGTGGAGTTTAAAACCAGACATAGCCGTTGCCATATTTAGCGCTAAACCCGGGGAAGTGATTCGTCCAATTGAAACAGAGCGAGGATATCACTTGTTCATGGTTGAAAAGTTTATTCCAGCGGAATTAACCCCTGAACGCTATCAAGAAATATTGCACAATCTGTTTAACGAATGGCTGGCTAATGAAGTCAACTATTTATTGTACAATTGTAAAGTATAGGGTGCACGCGGAGCACAGAGTCATAATTTATCATTCTCAGGTTAGGGCATTGAGTCCTACCATATAGAGCTTCTCAGAAATTGAGGTACGTAGTTGGGCTTGGGCCCTCTGAGTTTAGTGGTTATATAAGCTATCAGTCATAGGTCATCTTTTTGAGAAAGGCTATATAGAGGTTCTGCGTAATTTCTATAATTATTGCCGTTTAATACTGCAATTTAGATTTAACTATCTTACAAAAATCGACAAAATGACGAAAAGTATTCAGTTGCCCTGGCTTCTCTTCAATTCTTTTCAATAGCTGTTCCAAATAAAAGGGCTTGAGTACATCTCCGGGCCTTGTTTTAGAATATGTAGCATTTTTAGCTTCAAATAACACTTTCAAATAAGCTCCGTGAAACTGAGCGTGAGTATTAAAATCTAGATATTTTCCCATTTTTTCAGGACAGTCAACTGAAACATTATAATACTTAGTATAATCTAATAAAAATTGATTCTTAGGATGTATTAATTTTTGAGAATGTGTTGCATAAATATTACGATTTCCCAGCAGCCAAGTTTCCAAACAGCGATTTTGAACAATTAGCACAAGTTCTGTATTTTTTAATACTAGCTTTTCCCGATCAAAAAAATCATAAATTTCTGCGTGCCTTTCAGCAACAGTATTTTCCTCCGCATCAAAACACACTACAAAATAGTTGTATTTTCCGCTTAAGTTAATTTCCTCAATCGAAGGAGGAATAAAATCATATAATGAAGGATATCCTTCCCCACTAATCAAGTAATAATTTTTGTCCTTCACCTCATCGTAACTCTGAACTCGTGTTAATTCAGGTAATAAATGACTTAGCCAAGCTGGATAAACTTTTCTCTCCGATTGCATCCCTTCGACTAAAAAATACAAATTCATTCAACTTTAATTCCTTCGCTATATTCTTCTAGATTAATCAATTGCGTAAAAGCCTGATGTCTAGATTTTCCCAGGTTCAAATCTTTCGCATCAGTTACCGTTACTACACCTCCTTTGCGAGTTACTATTTTCCAGTATTCCATGCTGATATTGTTGATAATGTACGGATGATGACTGGTGAGGATAATTTGAATATTTCGGTTTTGCCAAAGTAAATCAGTTACAACATCTATACAGTTAACTCCCAAGCTGTTTTCAAATTCATCGATCAGAATTAAAGTTCCTTCTGGCGACAAATACAGTTCGCTAATAAGAATTAGCGTTTTCAGCATTCCAGAAGAAATGTTATTTTGAAAAATCCAATCATTGATACCTGTCTCTTTTATCTGAACAGGAAAATTGGGAAATGATGGATTTTCATTATTTTCAATTGCTTCTATTTTAACATCTTCCACTTGATGAAAAATTTCGATAAACTTTGATTTTATCTTATTGAAAACATCTGGATAATGCCGAGCAATCAAAGCCAACTTAAGAAGAATTGGTATATTACTCGCTTGAATATCTTCCAGGGCAATATTGTCCTTGATTATCGATAGTACCCTTATTGGTATAGCGTAAATCCCATTAGACGATCTCGAATTATCGCTGTAAA
Organism: Microcoleus sp. PH2017_12_PCY_D_A; assembly: GCF_020738565.1. NCBI lineage: Bacteria > Bacillati > Cyanobacteriota > Cyanophyceae > Oscillatoriales > Microcoleaceae > Microcoleus > Microcoleus sp. PH2017_12_PCY_D_A. The sequence continues at coordinate 155,584 of NZ_JAEQCI010000020.1, forward strand.
TAATTTTATTAAACCCTTGCTGAACAGGTGAAATATCTTCTTCTTGGTTTAAAATTTCAACTACACTTTGAAACGGCGATAACTTGGGTGTTTTATTTCCTTTAAATATAATATCGTTAGGTGTTCTTTCTATAATAACATTTTCTTCTTTAAATAGATGTTCTCGAACAATTCTAAATTTATTAATTTCCTCTTCAATCTCATTAGAAATCATGGAAAAGTTTTTTTTAGTTTCAAATTCGCCTTGCCAGCGATACTCGACATTTTTTACTGTCGAAAATGTAATATCCCACGCTAAGCCGTTTAACGAAGCACCATTCGCTATCTCTTTTAGCCCCAAAATTCCTTTAAGTATTTGAGTTTTGCCAACGCCCGATACTCCAACTAGCAAGGCAAGATTGGAAAAATAGATTGGTTCAAAACGCCACTCTAATTCATTATCCCAAAAAGCTACTTTTTTAATTCTCATTTCCCCTCCTATCCATTAATCATCTGCGTCCATAGCGCGCTAATCCGCCGACATCTGCGGTTAAAAACTGACATAATTTTGCCGCCACCAAGCGCGCACAAACTTAATCTCCTCAAACGTATAACCTTCTTGCAAATACTCATAAATTGCTCTCAATCTTTCATCTCCAATAACTTCAATTGCTTGTACAATAGCCTGCTGGCGTTCCGATTCCACCAACAAATTTATATCAACTTCCTTGCCCATATCAATTAATTCTACCAGATGTCCCGCAATAGTAGTCGGACTCATGCCCCGCGCGTTGGCTATGCCTTGAACTGTCAAACCTTGGCGGTACAATTCCCAGGTTTGCATCTGCGAATAAGACGGAACGTTAGCAAGAGTGGGAAGATTGGCGGCGGCAGAAGATGCTGCACTTGTTGGCAATCCTTGTTCTTTGCAAAAAGTGTGAATTGCTTCTAAGAAAACTTTGCCGTACTTATCTCGCTTGTTACTGCCGACGCCGTAAACTTCCTCAAATTCTGTGAGAGTTTGCGGGCGTTTTTCTGCCATGTCTCGCAAGCTTCTATCAGCAAACACTACGTAAGGCGGTACGAATTGTTCGTCGGCAATTTGTTTGCGGAGACTTCGCAATATGGAAAATAAGCCTTCTACTTCTACGGCTAAAGACCGCACTCTTCCCTGTACTTCTCGCGGCGCTTCGATGGCGATTTCTACTGTGCGCTGGCGTTTCATGATTTCCCAACTTTTTTCGTTGAGTTTCAAAACTGGAAAGCCGTCTGTTTTTTCGTCTAAGAAACCTTGGTTTATCAGCGAACGACTTAACTTTTTCCACTCGTCGGCACTTCTATCTTTGCCAATGCCGTAGGTGGAAAGTTGGTTGTGCTGGTATTGCAATATTTTTTGATTTTTTGAGCCGCGCAGCACGTCTATAATGTGATTCATGCCGAATTTCTCTTGGCATCGGGCGATGCAGGAAAGAAATTTCATGGCCTCAATCGTCCAGTCTTCTACGGGTTTTTTGTTGCAACAGTTGTCGCAGTTGCCGCAATCGCCGGGAAATGAATCGCCGAAATAACTTAATTGGACTGTGCGGCGGCAATCGCTGGATTCTGCATAGTTGATTACTCGCCTTAACTGTTGGCGGGCTATTCTTTGTTCTTGTTCGTCTGGTTTTTGTTCGATGATGTATTCGATGGTTTTGACATCGCCGAATCCGAAGAATAAGGTGCAGTGGGATGGTTCGTTGTCTCTGCCTGCGCGGCCTGATTCTTGATAGTATCCTTCTAGGTTTTTGGGTAAGTCGTGGTGAATTACAAACCTTACGTCGGGTTTGTTGATTCCCATCCCGAAGGCGACTGTGGCTACCATTACTTGTACGTCGTCGCGGATGAAGCGGGTTTGGTTGGTGGCGCGATCGCTATCGCTCATGCCGGCGTGGTATGGTAAGGCTTGAATGCCGTTTTGCTGCAATTTGTAGGCAACTTCGTCAACTTTTTTGCGGCTGAGGCAGTAGATGATTCCTGAACCGCCTTTTTTTTGGATGATTTGCAAGACTTCGGCAAAACTGTGCTTGGTTTTTTGGCGGACTTCGTAGTATAAATTGGGACGGTTGAAGCTGGCGACGTGGATGTAGGGATTTCGCAGGTTTAGCTGCTGGATTATGTCTTGGCGGACGCGCTCGGTGGCTGTGGCGGTTAGTGCCATAATGGGGATGTCTGGGTAGCGATCGCGCACTCGCTCCATTTGTCTGTATTCTGGTCGAAAGTCGTGTCCCCATTCCGAAACGCAGTGGGCTTCGTCGATCGCAAATGCCGAAATTCCTAACTTAGAAGCTACTATATCTAAAAACGGTAAAAATCTCTCGCCCAGCAAGCGTTCGGGCGCAACGTACAGCAGTTTAATTTTACCTTCGAGAATTGCTGTGGAGCGCGATCGGGTTTCCATAGCGCTCAAAGTGCTGTTGAGAAAAGTCGCCCCAATCCCATTATCCTGCAAAGCTTCCACCTGGTCTTGCATCAGGGCAATCAGCGGCGAAACAACCACCGTCAATCCCGGTTTCAACAAAGCCGGTAATTGAAAGCACAAAGATTTGCCACCGCCAGTCGGCATGACAATCATCATATCGCGTTGTTGGAGAGCAGCTTCGACAATTTCCCGCTGCCCGGGGCGGAAAGAGTCGTAGCCAAAGGAATGTTTGAGGGATTGTTCGAGGGATGAGGGCGCGAGAGATGTTGGCGGATTCGACCCTGACATTTGCAGTAATTGGTTGTTGACTTCTACCTTATTCTAGGTCTTTTGAGCACAAATACAGTTACAATATTTGAGAATCTCAATTTAAGCAGATAAACCGATGCCGAAAGCAATTTGGAATGGTGCCGTTTTGGCCGAGAGCGATAAGTGCGAAATGGTAGATAATAACTATTATTTCCCGGCGGATGCCATCAACCGCGAGTATTTCAAGGATAGCAGCACTCACACTACTTGCGGTTGGAAAGGTGTTGCTAGTTACTACAGTGTTGAAGTCGGCGGACAGGTTAATAAGGATGCTGCTTGGTACTATCCTACTCCGAAAGATGCTGCTAAAAATATTGCAGGATATGTTGCTTTTTGGAAAGGAGTTAAGGTAGAGGCTTAACTTTGTTTTGTCGGCGGGTTTGTTAGCTGGCGATTCCGACAGGCCGCCAGGGAATTAATTCCCTGGCTCATAGCTGAAGTCGTCTTAAGACGACTGTGGAAATTAGGGCTGAATAACATAAGTCGCGATGA
>NZ_JAEQCI010000118.1:0-19171 GCF_020738565.1 Microcoleus sp. PH2017_12_PCY_D_A
TACTACGAACCTGGAAGGACTAAAGTCCTCACTACGAACCTGGAAGGACTAAAGTCCTCACTACGAACCTGGAAGGACTAAAGTCCTCACTACGAACCTAATTAAAATCTCAAACCTAAAACTTATGAAATGGTGGCAAAATCTTAAAAATAATCCTCTCGCTCGGTTGGGAGCAGTGGTGCTGTTAATTTTTTATACAGTCGCACTTTTTGCCGAATTTGTGGCGCCCTACGACCCCTACGACTCTCAATTAAACGGTTCCTTACTGCCCCCAACTCAGATTTATTTAAGCACCAAAGACGGGCGATTTATCGGGCCCCACGTTTACCCCACTACTCAGGGCCCAGTAGATGCGAATACGGGCGCTCGCGAGGTAATTGTAGACTGGCAAAAACCCTCTGCTGTCGGTTTATTTGTCAAAGGTTCTCCCTATAAGTTTTTAGGAATTTTACCTTTCGACAGGCACCTGGTTGGCACTACAGGAGAAGGCAAAATCAACCTTTTAGGCACAGACGAACAAGCTCGCGATCAATTCAGTCGCTTAGTACAGGGCAGCCGTATTAGCCTCAGCATTGGTTTGGTTGGTATAGCAATTTCCTTTCCATTGGGATTGTTAATCGGAGGAATATCTGGTTATTTCGGCAGTTGGATTGACAGTATTTTAATGCGCTTCGCCGAAGTATTGATGACGATTCCCGGTCTTTATTTATTAGTAGCTCTAGCAGCAGTCCTTCCCCCCGGATTGACAAGCGCTCAGCGATTTATTTTGATTGTGCTGATTACTTCATTTATCAGTTGGGCGAGTTTGGCGCGGGTAATTCGCGGTCAGGTACTGTCAATTAAACAACTAGAATTCGTCCAAGCGGCGCGGGCTATGGGCGCCAACCCAATTTATATTATTGTCCGCCACGTTTTGCCACAAACTGCAACTTATGTAATTATTTCTGCTACTTTATCTGTTCCGGGTTTTATTGTGGCGGAGTCGGTTTTGAGTTTAATTGGTTTGGGAATTCAACAGCCAGATCCTTCTTGGGGAAATTTGCTATCGCTGTCTACTAATGCTTCAATTTTAGTGTTGCAGCCTTGGTTGGTTTGGCCTCCGGCAACGCTGATTATTTTGACTGTTTTAGCGTTCAATTTATTGGGGGATGGATTGCGGGATGCTCTCGATCCGAGAAGCATTCAAAGGTAATTTGAAATTGGTAATTGGTAATTGGTAATCGGGAATTGGAAATTTAAATATTTGTATGGGCGGGTTTCAGCCACAATCTATAATTCCCACTAACAATCTATATCAACCCGCCCCTACCACGCGACAAAATTTGATTGCGATTAATTCAAGAGACATCCCTTAACAACTGCAACTTTCGGAGGATAGCAGACTCTAGCTGACGGCGGATGCGCCAGAAGCTTTGATCTGTCAAGATCGCACTTGTTAAACTAATTAAAAGTGCGATCGCTATGGTAGATCATTACATTCTAAATTTGCTAGTGATTGGCATCCTCCTGCTCACCGTCACCTTGGGCTCGGGATGGATTTCGCGATTGCCGGTATCTTATGCCTTAATTTATCTAATTGTCGGTATCGGATTGGGGCCCTACGGCGTCAAGCTGATTGAATTGCGCCCCGAAGCTCAATTTTTAGAAAGACTCACAGAATTTGTAGTTATTGTTTCTCTGTTCAGTTGCGGATTAAAAATGAATCGCCCGCTGCAACTTTGGGCCTGGAATTCCACAGCGCGGCTGATCGGTTTTTTAATGCCAATTTCGATTTTTGCTGTTGCTGCGATCGGTCATTGGTTTGTCAAATTAGATTGGGGCCCTGCAATTTTACTAGGAGCAATTCTCGCTCCCACCGACCCAGTTTTAGCCTCAGAAGTTCAGTTAGCTGATATAGACGATCGCGATGAATTGCGTTTTGGCTTAACATCGGAAGGCGGTTTGAACGATGCTTTAGCTTTTCCCTTCGTTTATTTCGGCATTTATGCGCTAAAAGATAACAACTGGCCGAACTGGTTTTCGCAGTGGGCGGCAGTTGACTTGATTTGGGCGATCGCCGCAGGTATCGTGATGGGCATTTTAGTAGCCAAAGCCGTCACCTGGATCGATCGCCGATTGCAACGCTACATACCCGCCGACGAATTAATGGAAGATTTCATCGCTCTCAGCACAATTCTGCTCACATATTCCCTCACAGAAGTAGTCAACGGCTACGGATTCCTCGCAGTTTTTGTAGCAGGAATTGTAGTGCAGCGGAGTTACCGCAACCCCGAAAAACCACTTTCCCAACTGCACTTTACCGAGCGCATAGAAAAGTTAATGGAAGTAGGAACAATTTTAATATTGGGTTCCATGTTGCGCCAAGAAGCTCTGGTGGCACATGGCAGCTACGCCCTCTTAATAGGTGGATTGTTAATTTTTTTGATTCGACCTGTGGGAACTTGGATCAGTACGCTAGGCAGTCATTTGCATCCCGCCAGCCGCTGGTTGTGCGGTTGGTTCGGCATTCGTGGCGTCGGTTCAATCTATTATCTTACCTATGCTTTCGGTCACGGTTTGAAAGGAGACATCGGCGAGAAAATTGCCTGGATTACCTTTACTACGATCGTGCTTTCTGTGATTTTGCACGGCATTAGTGCAACTCCGTTAATGAACTGGTACGAGCGGCGAATTAAACCTAAAGTCCCCGACTTAATTTAATTCACAGGACTCAAACACAAAGCAGATGAAATAGGATCGAGCGTGAGGACTTCAGTCCTTCTTTCGGAAAATTAAAATTCTCACAGATGAAATAGGATCGAGCGTGAGGACTTCAGTCCTCTCCAAATGCGGACTAAAGTCCTCACTACGAACCACTTTTATTAAAGGAGATAGGAGATTATCGAAGTCCTAACCAACTAATTTTCTCTGTATTCTAGGAGAAACTAGACGAATCATCATTGCTGCAACTAGCAACACTGTCAAAGGTAAATATACCAGCATCGATTTGACAATCTTGATACCGAATTCAAAGGTAAAAGCCAGCCAAAAATAGTGCATTCCAGCATTGTGCAGAATTTTCCATGCCCGTTGACCGATCCATGCTGCCGATCGCTCAAAAGATGTTACAGTCATGGCAAACAGGAATACATAGCCCAATATCCCCAGAGGGTCAAACCCAGGCGACGCCCCAGAAGTTGCAAACCACAAACCGCTCCAGGCGATCGCGTGATAGGTATGCGACACAGCCATCGACAGCCCGAAATAGCGGCGATTTTTTAACAGCCACTGTGTAAATATATTTGGCCAAAGCCTGCGAAGTGACGAAGCCACAAAAGCACATAAAAATAGAATACACGAAGTACGGGCAGTTGCTCGAATTGCCAACCGCATCGCTGTTTCATCAACGCCGTAAATCAGCCAAATTGCAGCAAGCATAATCCCAATTATCAGCGCAGACAAACCAACAATGTTCCATCCTGCAACAGCAAATTTAGTTTCTTTCATCCGCGGTGAATCCTTACAGGAAATTGTCATATCATGTCCGATCTAACTACCACGAACAAATAGGTTCGTAGTGAGGACTTTAGTCCTCTCTTTGATGCGGACTAAAGTCCTCACTACGAACCTTTTGATTGCGGGTAATTAACAGGACACAATCTCAGTACATACTAAATTTAGCGATCGCCCGTGGCCGCCGTCTTGCCCAATCTTCCCAAAAATGTCCTAATCTTCCGAACCTTCAAAGCGCATCTCTATAAGCCTTTGGCGTAGTTTTAACCAGTTGGCGAAACACTCTAGTAAAATGACTCTGACTTTGAAAACCGACTGCGAGACAGATTTCCACAAGAGTCAACTCCCGCCGCCGGAGCAACTGCTTTGCTTGCTCGATGCGGGATTTTAGCACATATTGATGGGGTGTCAATCCTGTAGATTGCTTGAACAAAGTCGCAAAATAATGCGGACTAATCTGCACCGCACTGCTCAGATTTTCCAAACTCAAATTACCAGCCAAATTTTGCTCAATATAATGGAATACTTGCCGCAGTTGATACTTGCACAACCCGCCCGTGTAGTTTTTAATTTGAGGAGTAAAAGAACAGTAACGCCTCAACAAATGCACAGCAAGCGCTGTCCCCATTGACTCTGCATACAGGCGACTGTCTGCGCCTCCGGCTGCTAATTCTTGCTTCAAAGCCAGCCCCATATGCTGAATTAACGGATCGCACAGGTGCAACTGCGGCACCAACTCAATTTTATCTGCATCCACAGACTCAAAAGCAGCGCGGGCAAGCATTTCAGGCGCGAGAAACAACTCAATTAATGGAACTTCGCGATCGACAAACGTTCTCGGAAAAGTTTCAGTAGCAGGAATAATCGCAATATCGCCGCTGGCATAATCTACGTGCTGCCAACTTCCATTCAACATAAAACTAGCCCGAAAATCATTTTCAGCAATCATGATAAAGTGATGTTCTAAATCACTTTCCGGCATTTCGTCAGCAGGTTCTAGCTCATAAATGAGATTCAAACCATCCCATCCCGATTCAAAGCTAGAAAGGAGGTGCAAATGCGGTGCAGGTTCATTATCAGACACGGCAAGTCTCGACTTCAAGCGATAAACTAGGTTTGTAGTGAGGACTTTAGCCCGCAGATTTATAGAACTAAAGTCCGAAGGATTTGAGATATTGTACCACGGCCAATAAATTTGGAAAAGGCGGGCGGGACGCCCACCCCACAAGGAATTTGATGTCTTGTGCAACGGGGAAAAGAGCCAGTTATTGATAATGGTGCAAGATATCAGAAAGATCGAACTAATCTGATGGCGATGCGATTGGTTTTACCCCAGCTAATAAAGCGAGTTCCCGCCATTTCCAATAACAGTCTACATCGTCAAAACCAATTTCTCTAAACCAGCTTAGTTGTGTTTCCACATCCAGCAATTTATTAGACGGATCTTCACGCTCTTTGCTAATACCCAGGGCCTCTCGAAACTTCTCGTGCAAAGCCTCTGTTGGGGACGCTACGTGCTCCAAATTGCAAAAAATGCCTCCGGGTTCCAAAAGCTCGAAAATCTCGGCGTAAAGCGAAGGTTTGCGATCGTCCTCAACATGGTGGATTGCAAAACTAGAAACGATCGCATCAAACTTGCCCAAATCCGGCAGAGGTTGGTCAAAATTGTGCTCGATTACCGTGACAGTTTTGTCATCAGCAAAGCGAGTTCTGACTTTTTCCAACATTGTCGGCGAAAAGTCGATCGCCACACATTCAACATTCGGGCGATCGCACTTAAGCAAACCCAACAACCGCCCGTCACCCGTACCCACATCCAGAATGCGCTTGACATCTTTCGGCACTTCTTCCAACAAAACAGCCTCGCCTTCCGTGCGGTGAGGAATGCCATCAGCCTTAGCAAGATACCACAAAGCGTGTTCCGCAGAACTCCAAAGATTAACTTGACTCATATTTTTTCAACTCTCATAAAGCTCGCCGTTTTTGTGAGTAAAAATCCAACCACTATCGCTAGCTTTCGCGATTAAATCGTCATCGGGATAATTTACTGAATCATCAGGAGTGCGATCGCCAATTTCCAGATAAACCACATCAGCAATCGATCGGTTAACCAAATGATGCCCATCAGCATCACCCGCCGGAAAACCAGCCACCATACCCGGTTGCAGAATTTCCTCACCCGAATTAGAAATCAAAGTAACCTCCCCTTCCAGAACATAGACTAACTCATCTTGACGAGAGTGCCAATGTCTCAGAGCAGAACAACTTCCCGGCGCCAGCCGCACCAAATTCACCCCAAAATTCTGCAAACCCGCAGCATTCCCCAAACGTTTTTTAACTCTTCCCGCAACCGCAGATTTGAATTGCTGAGGATAATTCGAGCCTGTACTGTCCGGCACATTTTCAGGATAGACAATCATCTAACACTCCTTCCATTAGTTTTAAACTCTCTCTCTTCTCTTCCTTCGCGTCCTTAGGGTCTTCTTGCTTTCGTTATTCTAAAGGTTTTAAAGTAGTAGGATTTTCCCGAATAGCTTTAATAAAACGGCTGTTATACCGCACAAAACAATTACCTTTATCCGTCAAGATCGGCAACCAAGGCTTGCCCTGAGTGTCAGTAATTACAATTTGATTGGCATTATTCCCAGTCACCGCCTCCAAGCGTTTTCCCCGCCGAAAAGTAGTCACCACAGGCCACTGAGAAACATTGTGTTTATTCCTTACAAACAACTCATCAGGCGCATCAATGCCATCTACAGAAACAGATTGAAATCCCTTAGCCATGCGGCAATTTAACCCTTGAGAATCCGAGTCAACAACCACCCAATTCAGCTGCCTGTTGCCCCGCTGCCTCCCAGGTGGCACCGGATAATCACCTTGCTGATTAGCAACAGGTAAAGCCAAGGCTAAATTAGCCCCCGCTCCTAAAATCCAAGCTAGTGCCAGAGAGACAATTCTAATTTCTGCTTTCATTACTACAAAAAATCATTAAATTCAGATTAATTACAATCGTAGCAACCTCTGCTGGCGATCGAGAAATTCCGGCCTTGCTGAAACCGTTGCTTCACGCTTGACTTCTGACAACCGTCAACCCTCCACTGACAACCATCACAACCGCCAACCACCAACCGTCAACTGTCAATTGATTAAGAATGTGTTATAAATATTGAGATTCATTAAGAAATATTGCTCAAATGCTCCTTTCCCCCTCTGGCGCCAGCAAACTCAAAGAATCCTTAAAAGAAAAAGTATTCTTCGGGAATGAGCCAACCCCCGAACTCATAGCCATCTTACTGATTTACTTCGTCCAAGGCATCCTCGGACTAGCCCGCTTAGCCGTCAGCTTCTTCCTCAAAGACGAACTCGGCATGAGTCCCGCCGAAGTCTCAGCCATGCTGGGCGTCGTCGCCCTACCTTGGATTATCAAGCCACTATTTGGCTTCATGTCCGACGGGTTGCCCCTATTCGGCTACCGCAGACGCCCTTACATCGTCCTCTCCGGGCTGTTGGGAACTTCAGCATGGGTGAGCCTCGCAACCATTGTACACACGCCGTTGGCCGCTACAGGGGCGATCGCCCTAAGTTCCCTTTCACTAGCCGTCAGCGACGTAATCGCCGACTCCCTAGTAGTCGAGAGGGCCAGAAAAGAAACAGTTAGCGACGCCGGTTCCCTGCAATCCTTGTCTTGGGGAGCATCAGCCCTCGGCGGACTAATCACCGCCTACCTCAGCGGTTCCCTGCTGCAAAACTTCAGCACCCACACCATCTTTTTAATCACCGCATCTTTCCCGCTAATCGTATCAGCAACAGCCTGGTTAATTAGCGAAGAAAAAATCAACAAAAGAACCGATTTTGAAACAGTAAAAGACCAACTCAAACAACTGCGACAAGCTGTTACTCAAAAAACAATTTGGTTGCCCACCGCCTTTCTATTTCTGTGGCAAGCCACCCCAAGCTCAGACTCCGCCTTCTTCTTTTTCACCACCAACGAATTAGGCTTTCAACCAGAATTTCTCGGACGAGTGCGCCTCGTCACCAGCATAGCCGCCCTCGCAGGCATCTGGCTGTTTCAGCGCTACCTCAAAGCAATTCCATTTCGAGTCATATTCGGCTGGTCAACAGTCGTTGCAAGTGCCTTGGGCATGACTACATTATTATTAGTAACTCATGCCAACCGAGCATTAGGAATTGACGACCAATGGTTCAGCATCGGAGACAGCCTGATCCTGACAGTAATCGGACAAATTGCCTATATGCCCGTGCTGGTACTCTCCGCGCGGTTGTGTCCTCCAGGCGTCGAAGCAACATTATTTGCAGTGCTGATGTCTGTCACCAACTTAGCAGGACTTATTTCCTATGAAGGCGGTGCAATTTTGACACACTGGCTCGGAATTACCGATCGCAACTTCGACAACCTCTGGCTGCTAGTAGTAATCGCCAACCTCTCCACACTGCTACCCCTCCCCTTCTTAAACTGGTTGCCCGCAGAAAGTACAGAAAGCGGCGATCCAAACTACCAACAATCTCTCCCAGTATTAGAACCAGAACTGGGCTGTGCCAAACCGGGCGGACAACATTTCATGCCCGAATACTTTCCCGACTTAGTACCAACATCAATCCCCGAAAACCGCACCGTAGAAAGCAAGTGAAGGAAGTTCGGCAACGGATTGTGTAACGGATGTAACGGATGTAACGGATGTAACGGATGTAACGGATGTAACAGATTCAAAGAAAGAAGGAAGAAAGATATTGAACTTGTAGATATTTTGATATCCTTTACTTCTCTCTGCGCCCTCTGTGTTCTCTGCGGTTAAATCAATAAAAGCTTATTCCACCCATGCAAAACTTAGAAACTTCTCAATCTCAAACAGCAGTCAAAACCTTATCATACGATCGCACAGACTGGCAGCGCGGCTACGAATCCCAGCCCAACGAAACCGACTACTGGATTGACAACATAGAAGGCGAAATCCCAGAAGGCTTACAAGGCACATTCTTTCGCAACGGGCCCGGATTGTTGGATGTCAACGGCTCGCGCATCCACCACCCCTTTGACGGCGACGGCATGATTTGCGCGATCGCCCTCAGCGAAAAACGCGCCCACTTCCGCAACCGATTCGTACAAACAGAAGGCTACCTCGCCGAACAAAAATTAGGAAAAATCCTGCACCGAGGCGTATTCGGCACACAGAAACCCGGAGGCTGGCTGGCCAACATCTTCGATATCAAAATCAAAAACATCGCCAACACAAACATCATTTATTGGGGCGACAAACTGCTAGCACTCTGGGAAGCAGCACAGCCCTACAGACTCGACCCCCGCAGCCTAGAAACCCTCGGATTAGACACCCTAGACGGCATTTTACAACCCGGTGAAGCCTTCGCCGCCCACCCCAGAATTGAAAAAGGGAAAAATGGCAAAGGAGACAGATTAATCAACTTTTCCGTCAAGCCCGGTTTGTCGAGTACAATCACCATTTACGAACTCGACGAAAGCGGCAAACTTTTACAAAAACACGCCCACGCAATCCCGGGTTTTGCCTTCCTGCACGACATGGTAATTACCGAGAATTACTGCATATTCTTCCAAAATCCAGTCAGCTTTAATCCCCTACTTTTCCTGTTAGGATTTCGGAGTGCAGCGCAGTGCATTCAATTTTCGCCAAACAAGCCCACCCAAGCAATTTTAATTCCCCGCAACGGCACTGACGAGGTAAAAATATTAGAAACAGAACCTTGTTTTGTGTTCCACCACTGCAACGCCTGGGAAGAAAACGGCGAAGTTTTTGTAGATTCAGTTTGCTACGAATCATTTCCAACTGTAGAACATGACGGCGATTTTTTGGAGATTGATTTTGACACCATTCCCGCCGGGGAATTGTGGCGGTTTAAATTAAACTTGCAAGACAAAACCGTGCAGCATCAAGTTGTAGAAAATCGTTGCTGCGAGTTTCCGACTTTGCATCCGAATAATGTGGGACAACCTTACCGATATCTTTACATCGGCGCCGCCGATTCTCCCACTGGGAATGCTCCTTTGCAAGCTATTCTTAAAATAGATTTCCAGACGGGTGAAAGGCAAGTTTGGAGTGTCGCGCCGCGCGGCTTTGCGGGGGAACCTGTGTTTGTTCCCCGTGGCTCGGGCGTCTCGCCTGAAGCTGCAACGGCTGAGGATGACGGTTGGCTGCTGGTTTTGATGTATGATGCGGCTAATCATCGATCGACCTTAGCGATTCTAGATGCCCGCGACATCACCAAAGGCCCCCTAGCGCGCCTGCATTTAAAACAGCACATTCCCTACGGTTTGCACGGCAGTTTTACACCAAACGTACTGCTTCCTGAGAACTAAGATAAAATAGGTTTGTAGTGAGGACTTTAGTCCGCATCAAAGAGAGGACTAAAGTCCTCACTACGAACCTTTTGTATTGCGGGGAATACCAACAAAAAATCAAGGCATAAAAAAATCATAATTAATGCAAACAGTCAACAAATTTAATCTCAAAAAAATACTTATTTTAATTTGCAGCCTCGCCGTAAGTTTGGCAATTATCTTATCTATTTACTCTCACAACGCTAATGCCCAAGAGCCTTACAGCCCATCTCCAGATACCGCTGTAGCCCCGAAAGGCTTGGTTGAGGTCAAAATGACAGTAATTGGGGTAGACCCGATTAAAAACGAATTAGAAGCCCGCTTGCAGTTTGAACTCAAAGGTATCTATAAAAAAGGGCCAACTTACCCGGCTCAAGACTTGTTAATGACAGTTAACGGCGCCAATGTTGAGGATTCGGAAATTAGCTTTAAAGAAGGCAAGCCGATGATTGTCCCTGCATTAAAATTTAACTTAGTCAAGGGGAAAGTCAACAATTATCCATTTGATAGCCACATTGCTAAAGTAGCTATTTCCATAGATCCGCTAGCTTCGATTGGCAAAAAATTTGCTCCATTTCAAGTCAATCCTGTACCATTAGAATTTAAGTTTAATGCTGATGTTCCCGGTTTTGATGTTAGTTACAAGCCGATGGAGGAGAATTCATCTATTTTTATTTATATCGATGTTTCTGCCACGCGATCGATGCCTGTGAAATTCTTTGCATTGGTGATTATTGTGATCATGTGGGTGCTATCAATCATGGCGCTGTTGCTAGCATTAAAGGTGATGAAATCTGGCAAGTTGCCGGAAGTCGGAATGTTGAGTTGGACAGGTGTGATGTTGTTTGCTTTTCCCGGTATTCGCAACTCTCAACCGGGAGTTCCGCCAGTGGGAACTGCTAGCGATTTCCTGTCATTTTTTTGGACGGAAATGATTGTTGTGGTAGCGTTGGTGATTATCGGTAGCTGTTGGTTGAAGCGCTATCATCCGCCAATTGAATGATTTTAGATTTTAGATTTTAGATTTTAGATTTTACAGGACTTATGCACACACTGTATCGGTAGGGCGAAGCACACCGCACCTTACCACTAGCAATAGCGGAGTAGACCATTTTTTGACCTTAGTCCTAAGTCAACTACATTCAAAGATTCAATTTTTGACTTCCAAATTCTCAATATCTTTGGCGGGTACTCCCAAACCGCGCAAGATAGTAAAAGCAATAATTCGATATCCCGACGGATTCGGGTGAACTCCATCTGCTGCTAACAAATTGAGAGTTTTTCCGGCGTGTTTTTGATAGGTGCCGATTACTTCCCGAAATGGCGCATTCAAATCGATAAATAAACACTGGTTTTGCTTGGCAATTTCTCGCATGGCGGCAACATATTCTTGCAACCTGCGATTTTCCGGGCCGTCGAGAATCTCGCGAATCGGAGTAGGAGAAAGCAGCACGACTCGAATTCCTGCGGCTTTTGCTGCTACCACCATTTGAGTTATTTTGTCTATATATTCTGCTAGCGGTACTCCCGCTGCTAAGTTTCCTTGCGGATGAAACTGAAGTTTTTGGAAGTCGAAGAAAGCGTGCCAAACGTCGTTGACTCCGGCGTTGATCGTGACTAAATCTGGCTTTTTGTCGATCGCATCTTTCTGGAAGCGCGCCTGCATATCAGTCGCCTTGTTACCGGAGATTCCCGCGTTGACGATTTCGATTTTGCGATCGGGATACAGGGCATTTAGATAGCGTTGCAGCAGCCAAACGTAACCTCCGGGGTATTTCGCGGCTTCGGTGATGCTGTCGCCCACAGTCACAATTCTGCGCTTCCCTGCGAGTACGTTTTGGATTTCTGGCGGCGGCGATGCTTGGGATACGGGTTCTTTAAACACGGGAATTAAGGAGTGAGGAATGTTGAAGGCGATAACAGCAGCCATTACGGCGAGGACAAGTCTCATTAAAACTTGCCTCAGCGGGGTTTTGGGACGGGGCGATCGCAAATTTTCAGACATTACGCAGCTTCTGACTAAAACTTTAACTTTTGAGCTTGGCAGTAACTATAGCAGAAGAAAAAAGCCAAAAGCAATACAATCAATGGTTTCAGCAATTTAAAATGCCCCGATCACCTAGTATAATATAGTGAAAGGTGGCTGGGGGGAGCGATCGAGATGTTAATGGCTTTTGTAAGTCCGTGCAGGGGTTAAGCTGTTTGATGAGCGATCGGGTTTTGGTGGAGGCGAAATATTTTGTTTATTTTAGTTTATAGGAGGCTGTATGATGACCTTACAAGAAATTATCGATCAAGTCGAGAGTTTATCAATAGAAGATCAGGATCAGTTGTTTGAGCTGATCCGCAAGCGACGGATTGAAAATCGGCGGGCTGAAATTTTTGCTAATGCTCAAGAAGTAATGCAAGCTTTTAAGAATGGGACAGCAAAGAGGGGAAGTGTTGATGATTTGATCGCAGATTTACTAGGAGATGATGATGGAAGTTGTCTGGAGTAGTGGATTTAAGCGGTCTTTTAGGAAGATTACAAAGAAAGATCCACAATTAAAGGATCAAATTGCTAATGTATTAAGGCTATGGGGAGATGATCCATTTACGCCATCTTTGAAGTCTCACAAGTTAGGAGGAGATTTAGCCGGATTATGGTCTTGTTCTGTTGCTTATGATTGCAGAATAATTTTTAATTTTTCTGACGATGAGGAATTGTTAGAAATGGTGATTCTCTTGGTTGATGTTGGAAGTCATGATGACGTTTATTAATATGTAGAGGCTACTTAAAGAGCCTGTTTTGGCGGTGGCGAAATCTTTCGTTGATTTTAGTTTATAGGAGTCTGTATGATGACCTTACAAGAAATTATCGATCAAGTTGAAAGTTTATCGATAGAAGATCAGGATCAGTTATTTGAGTTGATCCGCAAGCGACGGATTGAAAATCGGAGGGATGAAATTTTGGCTAATGCTCAGGAAGTTTTTAGGGCTGTAGAGACGGGAACAGCCATGAGAGGAACTTTTGAAGAGTTGAAGTCATATTTATTGGAGGATGAGGAGGAATGATTTTAACAACCGCTCCGAGTTTCAAAAGAAGCCTTAAGCGATTAATCAAAAAAAATCAGCAATTACAAGACCAGATATTAGAGGTTTTAGAATTGTTGGGCGACGACCCTTTTAATCCTGTTTTAAAATCTCATAAGTTAACGGGGAAATTGGACGGTTTATGGTCTTGTTCAGTGGCTTATGATTGTCGAATCATTTTTGCTTTCAAAAAAGATTCGACAACAGGTGATGATTTAATTGTCTTGGTTGATATTGGAAGCCATGATGAGGTTTATTAATATTTAGCTGCGCCTTGACGCTAGGCCCTACGTCTCCAAGCCCCTTGATTGCGATTATGATAGAAACAGGACTTACGAATTTCAAAGTAATTCTTTTTGACCTATGAGTTCCGACCTAGTTCCCCTCCTGCCCAAGGTATCACTCGAACGCCGCGCCGGTGCCTTCTGCATCGACGCGATCGCCGTTTGGATACCCAGTTTGCTTCTCGGTACAAATCCGATCGCCCAAACCATCCTTTTTGTCCTGCTGTGGCTGATAATGCGCGTAGCCACCGTCAGGAAAAACCAAGGTCAAAGTCTCGGGCGCTGGGCTTTGGACATGAAAATTGCCGATACCCGATTGCAACGGATGCCCGGAGTGCAAGAATTGTGCAAGCGCGAGGCATTGCTGGGCTTTTGCGCCGCCTTAGCCTTCGCCGGTGTAGGTGGGCTGGGCTCCAGTAACGCGGGCGTCTTGCTGCTGATGCTGCCGCTGGCGATCGACTGTAGCGTTGCTTTCACTGACACCGCCCGGTTTCCCCAAGCTTTTCACGATCGACTCGGTAGGACGATCGTCATCGGAACCAAGCGCGGCTACTCCCTGGACATCAAAGTCAGAAGATTGCTTGACCAAGTGCAGACCAATGTGAGAAGATAATAAATTGTGTTTAAATTAGTCGAAATTTATTTAGAATTATGGCTAAAGGCGTCCGCATCATAATTACCCTAGAGTGTACTGAGTGCCGAACCAATGCGAGCAAACGCTCCAAAGGCGTGTCTCGGTACACCACGACCAAGAACCGCCGCAACACGACGGCGCGGCTCGAACTCCAAAAGTTCTGCACCCACTGCAACAAGCACACTGTTCACAAAGAGATCAAGTAGGGAATGGGTAATGAGTAATGAGGAATGGTGTCAACAACCAGGTCAAACCCTTATTCCGGCAGGGGTTTAAACCCCTGCCTCATAGCGAAAGTCCTCTAAAGAGGACTAAAGAACTCATTAGTCCTCTTTAGAGGACTTTCGCTATTAGCCAGGGACTTGAGTCCCTGGCGGTCTATCGGACTTAAGTTGACACCAATGGAGAATGGAGAATGGAAAACAGGGAATGAGTAGTGTTTAAAGACTAATGACCAATAGTTTCTACTATCGCAGTCATTCAAGAGTCTTTCAAGAACTACCAATAACCAATAACCAATAACCAGTAACCAATGCCCAATGCCCAATGCCCAATGCCCAATGCCCGATTACCAATTACCAAAGAACCATGACTTACTTTCGCCGGCGCGTTTCGCCAATCAAACCAGGAGACCCGATCGACTACAAAGATGTCGATTTGCTCAAAAAATACGTCACAGAACGAGGTAAAATCTTGCCCCGCCGGATTACCGGTTTGACGGCAAAACAACAGCGCGACCTGACTCGCAGCATCAAAAGAGCCAGAATTGTAGCTTTGATGCCCTTCGTAAACCAAGAAGGCTAACTAAATTTTGGATTTTGGATTTGAGATTTTAGATTTTGGACAAAAATAGGACTTACGCGAAAACAACGTTTCTTTGTCGCAAGCGATGGTCGCTAATCAATAGCAATATTGGGTGTTTAGGCGCGGGTGCGTAAGTCTTAATCAAAATCTCAAAAGTTAAAAAATAAAGCACAAAAAGTACAACTTTTAGATGTTAGTTTTAACAATTGATGTAAAAAATGTAAACATCCAAAATCTAAAATTGCCATCCGTGAAACTAGATAAGTGGCAACTGTAAAAATCCAAAATCTCAAACATAAAGCGGGCAAGTGGAGAAGGGAACGTTAGTAGAATTTAGAGTGCACGGCGATCGCCGTCTGGCAGTTGCCGATCGCCCCGACGGCAAGAAAAACTGGGTAGTGGTAGACGAAAACGGTCAACCGCACAGCATACCGCCCAAACAAATCAGCTACGAAGCAGTCGGAGAAACTTACAAACCCTCCGACATTTCCAAATTTATCAAAGAAGCAGAAGCTTTCTCAGATCCGTCAAGTCTAGAAGTAGCTTGGGAACTGCTAGTGGATGACGGAGAAAACACAGATCCCGAAGCCCTAGCCGTCCTGCTATTTTCGGATCGCACTCCGGCGCAATGTTATGCAGCTTATTGTTTGCTGTCCACAGACAAACTGTATTTCAAGCAAAAGGGCGATCGCTACGAACCGCGACCCGCAGCCCAAGTAGCAGAAATCAAACACCAGCAATTCGTAGAACAGCAGCGACACCAAGAATCCCAAGGATTTTGGGATCGAGTCAAACAGCGGCTGGCCGGGGAAAATGTAGAGTGGGTTAATAGCGATCGAACTCGCCTCGACGCCCTAGAACGCTTTGCCACCCTCGGAGAAGAAGCAACGCACCGCACCCCGGCCCTAGAAACTTTAGCCAGCTTACAACGTCCCGAAAACCCTGAAGCAGCATTTCAACTCCTAGTCGATCTCGGGCTGTGGAGTCACCACGAAAACCTGTTTTTGCGGCGAAGCCAAATTCCCCTACAATTCTCCGCAAAGGTATTAGAAGTGGCCCAAAGCTGCCTAGAAAATCCCCCAACAGACTCAGACACAAATCGTCTCGATTTAACTCACCTCAAGGTTTACACGATCGACGACGAAAGCACGACCGAAATCGACGACGGCCTCAGTTTAGAATTCCTCGAAAACGGCCAGCAGCGCCTGTGGATACACATAGCAGATCCCACCCGCTTGCTTTCCCCCGGAGACGAACTCGACCTCGAAGCCAGAAAGCGCACCACTACAGTTTATCTGCCGACGGGCATGATTCCCATGTTTCCCCCGGCTTTGGCAACTGGGCCGATGAGTTTAATTCAAGGTAAAGAGTGCAGCGCCCTCAGCTTTAGCGTCACCTTAGACGAAACAGGTGCCGCCCAAGATTACAGCATCCACATCAGCACGATCGAACCAACCTACCGCTTAACTTACGATGACGTAGACGAAATGCTGGAGTTGGGAATCGAAGCAGAACCGGAAATAGGCGCGATCGCCTCGGCGGCCAAACTTCGGCAAAAATGGCGAGAAGCCCAAGGCGCCATCAGCATTTTCATGCCCGAATCCGTCATCAAAGTCCACGGCGACGAGATCAAAATCCACGTCATCGACGACTCTACAGCCAGATTGCTAGTAGCCGAAATGATGATTTTAGCCGGCGAAGTAGCCGCCCGCTACGGTCAAACTCACAGCCTTCCCATACCCTACCGCTATCAGCCGCAGCCGGAACTCCCCCCAGAGGAAGAACTCCTAGCCGTGCCCGCTGGCCCGGCCCGCGCTTGCGCTGTGCGCCGCTGTATGCCCCGCAGCGAAATGGGCCTCACCCCCGGACGCCACGCAGGCTTGGGTTTGGAATCCTACACCCAAGTTACGTCTCCCATCCGCCGCTATACCGATTTGCTGACTCACTTCCAAATTAAAGCCCACCTGCGGGATGAATCCCTGCCTTTTTCGGCCCAAGAAATACAGGACATCGTGATGTGTCTGGGAACCGCAGTTAAAGAAGCCTCTACTGTGGAACGCCAAACAAACCGTTATTGGGGATTGGAATATTTGCGGCGCAATCCTGATGAGGTTTGGGAAGCTTTGATGCTGCGCTGGTTGAGGGAAGATAGCAATCTTGCTTTGATTTTGTTGGAAGAGTTGGGTTTGGAGTTGGCGATGCGATTTGGTCGATCGGTGGCTGTAGGCGATCGGCTAGAAGTCAAAGTCACTCACTGCGATCCGCGATCGGATGTGATTAACTTCCAAGAAGTCATTCTGGAAGCCGCACAATAGGATTTTAGATTTTAGATTTTAGATTTTAGATTTTGGATTGCCAAAATCTTAGTGACAGGAGTTATGCGTTTGCGGCTATAAACCAATATGCTTGGGTTAGTCATCTCATTGAAGTGGGTTTTGTTTCTCTAGGGGCGGTTGCAAGCGCCGTCTTATATCATGTCGAGTCGATTACCATCACAAAAACCGTTTGTAGTGCAGTTTGTAGCACGGACTTTAGTCCGCTATACGCCTGCGGACTAAAGTCCGCACTACGAACCGTTTGTAGTGCAGTTTGTAGCGCGGACTTTAGTCCGCTATACGCCTGCGTTAGTCCGCTATACGCCTGCGGACTAAAGTCCGCACTACGAACTGTTTGTAGTGCAGTTTGTAGCGCGGACTTTAGTCCGCTATACGCCTGCGGACTAAAGTCCGCACTACGAACTGTTTAATCGATCGCACATGATATTAACTAAAATCTAAAATTTAAAATCGCCAAATGCCCAATTCTATTAACCAAGTTCAGCCGCCGCTGGAATTCATACCCCCAGCCTACAACCCCCTCACCGTCAAGGGCTGTCAGCAAATACTCCCTTGGTGGCTGCGATTTAAGACAAATATCAGCCACATTCAAGCCGAAAACGTCGAAACCCTCGCCGAACTCTTCCACCAATTTCAAAATCAGAAAGTTCGCTTTTTGCTAGCCTTCCGCCATCCCAACTCCGACGATCCCTACTGTTTGGGACAACTAATTTGGAAACTCGTTCCCCAGGCGGCCCGCGCCAAAGGCATTCCCCTGCAATCTCCCGTACATTCCCACTTTATCTACGATCGCGGAATTCCCCTGTGGGCCGGGGAAGGCGTCGGCTGGCTGTATTCTCGCCTCGGCGGTACTCCGATCGTGCGCGGTAAGATCGATCGCGCTGGATTGCGATCGGCCCGCGATTTATTTGCTAACAGCCAATTTCCCATCGCCGCCGCCCCAGAAGGCGCCACCAACGGTCACAATGAAATAGTTAGCCCCCTGGAACCGGGAATTGCTCAAATGGGCTTCTGGTGCGTGGAAGATTTGCTAAAAGCCGGACGTACTGATGAAAAAGTGTTGATTGTGCCGATCGGCATTCAATACCGCTATGTCAATCCGCCTTGGGAACCCCTAGAAAAACTTTTAACTCAATTAGAAATAGATTGCGGACTGCCAGCCCTAGAACCCACCAATATCGCCAATTTAGAGGCAGAAAATCTCGCTCCCGAAGACCAACATCACAAATTCCAATATCTGCGCCTGATTCGACTTGGCAACCATTTGCTAGCAGTAATGGAACAGTTTTATATCCGTTTTTACCATCGAAACTTACCGTTAAAACCCTCTTTTATAACATCATTATCGCTCTCAGAAACAACGAGCGACGATTCGGAAAATGAAGCGATGATTGCTCGGCTGAAAGCACTGTTAGACGTAGCTTTGCAAGTAGCAGAAGAATATTTTAACTTGAAGCCCAAAGGCAGTTTGATAGACCGCTGCCGCCGTCTGGAACAAGCAGGCTGGGACTATATTTATCGAGAAGATATCAAAGATATTGCAGCACTTTGTGCCTTAGAAAGAGGATTAGCCGATCGCCTCGCTGAAGAAGCAAGTCTGCGGATGTGGCACATGAGACTTGTCGAAAGTTTCGTCTCCGTCACCGGCAGGTACGTCCAAGAAAAGCTCACAGCAGAACGTTTGGCAGAAACAACTTTACTGCTGTGGGACGTACTGACTCGCATCAAAGGCGGAAATCCCTTCGGCCGACCTTCTTTGGGCAAACAGCAGGTGCAAATGACCGTGGGCGAACCGATATCAGTGGGCGATCGCTGGGAGGGATATCAAAAGGGCCGCAGGTTAGCAGTTACCGAACTCACCCAAGACTTGCAATCCGCTTTAGAAGGAATGATTAAATCTTAAGACAGTCACATCGGGCAGCAGGAAGAGGTTCTAGGTTCTAGCGAAGCAGAGAGAAAAAGGAAGATAGAAGCAGGAATCGAGAAGTAGAAATAGAAAAGCACGAATAAGGAAAATATTTGGCCTTGGACGAACGGCTCAGTTTTTGATGGGTCGCCAAGCAAAAACGTTGTTATAAATTAGGGGAAGAGGTATAATAAACCGCTAATATCAAGTGCCGAACAACCGCTGATAATAAAGTTATTCCCGATCGCCCCTTGAGGAGTTTGAGGACTCAAG